>NZ_MVPX01000167.1:0-8660 GCF_002043085.1 Gordonia sp. i37
CGCGTGACCGCATCATGGTCGCGATGGACGGCGAGGTGCCCGGCTACTCGTTCGCCGTCCACAAGGGCTACAGCACCGCGTTGCACATGTCCTGTCTGGACCGACTCGGACCTTCTGCGCAACACCGGATGTCCTACCGCAACGTCGCGTCGCGGCGGCTGCTCGCCACCGCGGAGCCCGGTGTCGGCGCGGCCGCGCCCGACGCCGGCGACCACGGTTCCCGCGATAGGCTTACAGGATGAGCGCTGAGGATCTCGAGAAGTATGAAACCGAGATGGAGTTGTCCCTGTATCGCGAGTACAAGGACATCGTCGGCCAGTTCACCTACGTGGTCGAGACCGAGCGCCGTTTCTATCTCGCGAACGCCGTCGAGTTGGTGCCCCGCAACGCCGAGGGCGAGGTCTACTTCGAACTCCGCATGAGCGATGCCTGGGTATGGGACATGTACCGCCCGGCCCGGTTCGTCAAACAGGTGCGTGTGCTCACCTTCAAGGACGTCAACATCGAGGAGCTCGAGAAGCCCGAGTTGCGGCTGCCCGACGAGCCCTGAACCCGGCTGTGACCACAGTCTGGGAGTCGACGCTTCTCCTGACGTCGCTTCGTGGTGGGTTTTTCCGTACCTGATTTCTCCACAGTTTTCACCGTGTGCACGGTGGTGGGGGTGTTGTGGGTCGTGGGGGTCGGTGGTGTGGGTGTGAGGGGCGATCGTTGTCGTCATGACAGCGGAACCTGTGAGAGCCCGGGGTGGTCGTCTGGGGCGGGCGGAGGTGGCCCGGCTCGGTGAGGATCGGGCGGCCGAGTTCGTGACCGAGCTGGGTTGGTCGATCCTGGAACGCAATTGGCGTAATCGTTACGGCGAGTTGGATTTGATCGCCTTTGACGGACGTCGGTTGGTGGTGGTGGAGGTCAAGACGCGGGCGTCGCGGGTCTTCGCCGACCCGGTGGCGGCGGTGACGGCCGACAAGTTGGCGCGGATGCGCAAGTTGACGCGGATGTGGTTGGCGCAGCAGAAGATCTGGTGGCCGGGCATTCGGTTTGATGTCATCTCGGTGCAGTTGGATCGGTCGAATCCGTCGGCGATGGAGCGGGCGGAGGTGCGCCATCATGTCGGTATCACCGAGTGAGGATCTGGTGCCGGCGCGTATGTCGTTGGGGCGCACGCATTCGGTGGGTTTGAATGCGTTCGAGGCCAAGCCGGTCGAGGTGCAGGCCAATGTGGGCCAGGGGCTTCCGTCGTTTGCGATCGGCGGTAACGTCGATGCGTCGTTGCGGGAGGGCCGGGATCGGATTCGGGCGGCGATCAGCAACTCGGGGTTCACGTTTCCTGATCTGAAGGTGACGGTCAATCTGTCGCCGGCGACGATGCCCAAGCGTGGTTCGGCGCATGATCTGGCGATCGCGGTGGCGATTCTGGCTGCGCGTGACCAGGTTTCGCCGGTGAAGTTGTCCTCGACGGTGATGTTGGGGGAGTTGGCGCTCGACGGTGGTATTCGGCCGGTGGCCGGGGTGTTGCCTGCGGTGATCGAGGCGCGGAATGCGGGGTTTGCGCGGGCGGTGGTGCCGTTGGCGACGGTGGCCGAGGCGTCGTTGGTGTCGGGGATCGAGGTCGGTGGGGCGCGCACGTTGGGGGAGGTGGTGCGGTGGCTGGCGGGGTCGTTCGTGCTTGACACGGTCGATGAGAATGCGGTGCCGCCGCCGGTGGCCGCGGTTGCCGACATGGTCGACGTAGTGGGCCAGGCGCAGGCGCGGCATGCGCTCGAGATCGCTGCTGCCGGAAGCCATCACGTGTTGATGACGGGGCCGCCCGGGATCGGGAAGACGATGCTGGCGCGGCGGTTGCCGGGAATTCTGCCGCCACTGGACGACGAGGAGTCGCTGGAGGTGACGGCGATCCATTCGATCGCGGGAGTGCTCTCACCGGGGTCGCCGTTGGTCAGTGCGCCTCCGTTCATCGATCCGCATCACACGACGACGACCACCGCGCTGCTCGGTGGCGGTACCGGGATGGCACGGCCGGGGGCGGTGTCGTTGGCCCACCGCGGGGTGCTGTTCCTCGACGAGTGCGCCGAGATGGGCCCGAAAGTCCTCGACTCCCTGCGCCAACCGGTCGAGGAGGGGGTGGTCAAGGTGCCGCGGCGCGACGGGGTGGCCGTCTATCCCGCGCGTTTCCAATTGATCCTGGCCGCCAATCCGTGTCCGTGCGCACCGACCCGGGATGTGCAGTGCATCTGCAGTGCGGTGGTCCGGCGGCGCTATCTCGGCAAACTGTCAGGGCCGCTGATGGATCGCGTCGATATCCGGGTGCGGATGGATCCGCCCGGCAACGTTGCGCTGGCCACCGAGACCGGCGAGTCGAGCGCCGACATCCGCGCACGGGTCACCGCGGCGCGCGGCGCGGCTGCCGAGCGATGGCGCGAATTCGGTTGGCGCACCAATGCCGAGGTACCCGGACCGGCGTTGCGCAGGCGTTTCCGGCTGCCGCCCAAGGTCGTTCGGCCGGTGGACCTGAGCCTACGGGAGGGGCGACTCACCGCGCGCGGCGCAGATCGCGCGCTGCGGCTGGCCTGGACGCTGACCGACCTGGCCGGGGGCGCGGTGCCCACCGAAACCGAAGTGGCCCAAGCACTTCTCTACCGCGATCGGGGGAGCTATCGATGACGACGACCGAATCCGAACGACGCGCGTGGGCCTATCTGGCCCGCGTCGCCGAACCGCCGTGTGTGCCGCTGACAGCACTGGTCGCCGAGATCGGCGTCGTCGAGGCCGCGGCGGCCATCGCGCGCGGGCAGGTGCCGCGCGGGCACGAGGCCGTGCTCAAGGCGACGCAGGCGCGTGCCGGCGACGACCGCTCTGAGTCGGACCTCGCGGTCGCCGAGAAATGTGGTGCGCGGCTGGTGACCCCCGACGACGACGAATGGCCGGGGTTTTCGCTGCTGGCACTGGCGAATGCAGACACCGGTGAGCGCGGTGGGATGCCGCTGGCGCTGTGGGCGCGCGGACCGGCCCGGCTGGACGATCTGGCGGCGGCCTCGATCGCCCTCGTGGGATCGCGTGCCGCCTCGTCGTACGGCGAGCACGTCACCGGCCTGCTCGCGGAGGAACTCGTCGACCACGGGTGGGGCATCGTCTCCGGTGCCGCGTTCGGGATCGACGGGGTCGCCCATCGCGCGGCGCTCGCCAGTGGCGGAGCGACGATGGCGGTCCTGGCATGCGGTATCGACCGCGACTATCCCGCTGCGCACTCCCGTCTGCTCGCCGAGATCGCCGAGCGCGGTGTCATCGTCTCCGAGTACCCGCCGCACACCACCGCGGCGCGCCACCGATTCCTCACCCGCAACCGTCTCGTCGCCGCCCTGTCGAACGCCGTGGTGGTGGTCGAGGCGGGCGCCCGCTCCGGTGCGGTGAGCACCGCCGCGTGGGCGGTGAAACTCGGGCGACCGCTCGGTGCGGTGCCGGGGCCGGTCACCTCGGCGACGTCGGTCGGCTGTCACGAGCTGATTGCCGACGGACGCGCCGCACTCGTGGCCGATGGCGCCGCCGTGCGGACGATGGCGGCCCCCGACGGCGGGGGAGTCGCCGACCGGGGAACGCCCCGCAGCACCGATGGACTCACGCCGATTCAACAACGCGTCCACGATGCGCTGCCGGGTCGCGGCGCAGTCACGGTCGAGGAGGTGGTGTTCTCGGCCGGCGTCGAGATCGGCGAGGTCCGGGCGGCACTTGCCGTGTTGGAACTCGGTGGTCTGGTGGCCATGGAGGGCAGCGGATGGCGCCTGGCCTGACGCCTTTACCCGGACCCGCAGGTTAGGTTGACCTAACCCGGCGTACTATGGTTCGGGTGAAGGAGGTCCCATGGCCAAGCGAGTGAACACGATGACGGTCCTGCGGCGTGAACAGATCACCCCGCACATGGTGCGACTGTTTCTCGGGGGCGACGGATTCGACGACTTCGTGCCCGCCCTCGGCAGGGACGGACGTGCCGAAACGGACATGTACGTCAAGCTGATCTTCATGCCCGAGGGGGTGGAGTTCCCCGACAACTTCGACCCACGGGCATCGAGATCGCTTCCGCCCGAACAACAACCGACGCTGCGCACCTATACGGTGCGTAAGGTCGACGCCGAGCGTCGAGAACTGCTCATCGACTTCGTCGTGCATGGCGACGAGGGGCTCGCCGGGCCCTGGGCGGCGAGTGTCGAACCTGGTACCACCGTGCACTTCCTCGGCCCGGGTAGCGGATATCACCCCGATCCGGCCGCACCGTGGCACCTGCTCGCCTGCGACGAGGCAGGTCTGCCCGCCGTCGCCGCGGCCCTCGAGGCACTGCCCCCCGATGCCGTGGCCAAGGTCTTCATCGAGGTTGCCGGCCCCGACGACGAACTCGAGTTGAGCGCACCCGCCGGCGCCGAGATCACCTGGCTGCATCGCGGTGGCGGGGCAGGCGAGGTCGGCGAGGACAAGGCCGGCGACAACGCACCGCTCGTCGCTGCGGTCCGGGAGGCAGCCTGGCTCGAGGGAGAGCCGCAGGTGTTCATCCACGGTGAGGCGCAGGCCGTCATGCACAACCTGCGCGCCTACGTCCGCAAGGAGCGCGGGGTGGGTGCGGCCAACGCATCGATCTCCGGGTACTGGCGCCGCGGCCGTACCGAGGAGGGATTCCGGCAGTGGAAGGCCGAACTCCGCGAGACCGAGGAAGGCGCCGAGAAGCCAGGGCTCGGACAACGGGTGCGCAACCTCGTTCGTTGAGGCCACCTCGACCCGTCACGATCGGGTCCGGGCTGTACCGATCCGGCAACGACACGGCGTGTGTGGTTGCCGGATCGGCGGTCGAGCGATGTGCTCACCGCATGACCGATGCAGACCGGGCCGACCGGCCGGGCTCCGTCGACGGCGTGGGCGCCGACGTCGGACGCGGATCCACGGTGCTGGCCGACTTCGCCGAGTATCTGCGATTCGAGAAGGGACACAGCGAGCACACGATCCGCGCCTACTCCGGTGACGTTCGCGGACTCATCAGTTTCGCCGGAGCACGTGGCGCGGCGATCTCGGCGATCGATCTCGGCCTGCTGCGCGCGTGGCTGGCCGAACACACGCGCCGCGGCGCCGCCCGCACCACCGTTGCCCGCCAGGTGTCCTCGGCGAAGACCTTCTGCGCGTGGGCCGTTCGCGAAGGTCTACTCGCGAGTGATCCGTCGACGCGGCTGCAGGCGCCCCGGGCGCATCGCACCCTGCCTGCAGTGCTGACCGCCGAGCAAGCCGCTGCCGCGGTGTCCGCCGTGTCGCCGGCACACACGGGCGATTCCACCGCCGAGGACGACGTCGGCCCGATCGCCCTCCGCGACCGGGTCATCCTGGAGTTGTTGTACGGCAGTGGGATCCGCGTCGGCGAGCTGTGCGGACTCGATCTCGACGACGTCGACACCGGTCGCCGGGTCCTGCGGGTGATCGGCAAGGGCGACAAGCAGCGGACCGTTCCGTTCGGGGCACCCGCCGACCACGCCCTACAGGCCTGGCTGTCCCACGGTCGCCCCCGCCTGGCCACCGACGGCTCCGGCGCTGCGCTGTTGCTCGGGGCGAGGGGTGGACGCCTGAACCAGCGCACGGCCCGGACGGTGGTGGCCACGGCTGTGGCCGCGATCGACGGACCGCGCATGGGACCGCACGGACTGCGCCACAGCGCCGCAACGCATCTGCTCGAGGGTGGCGCCGACCTGCGGGTGGTGCAGGAGCTGCTGGGCCACTCCTCGCTCGCCACCACCCAGCTCTACACCCATGTCAGCGTCGAACGCCTGCGCGCAGCTCATCAGCAGGCCCACCCCCGCGCGTGAATCACTCACGGTGACACCGGACCGTCGACCGGTTTCAGTCGCACCCGCACCGCGCCGAGGAGGGCCAGCGGGTTGAGATAGTCCGCCGCGCGGCCGCTCCCACGCCGTGCTCCCCAATGCAGGCACGCCGCCGCCGTGCATCCGGGGTGGCCCGCCTCGATCGTCCCGATCGCCTGTCCACGACGCACCCGGACACCCCGACCCACGCCGGCGCGCACCGGCTCGTAGGTGGTGATCACCCCGTCGTCGTGCTCGATCGACACCGTCGGTTTGCCCGCCACGATCCCGGCGAAGCGGACGATCCCGTCACCCGCGGCCAGGACCGCGGTGCCGGAGGTGGTGGCGAGGTCGATTCCACGGTGCCCCGGCTGCCAGCGCCGGGTCGGTTCGTCGAACCCGCGGACCACCGTCGGCCGGGGCGACAGCGGCACCGAGTATCGCGAACCCGGTGGCGCGCTGACATTCGCCGCGGAGGACGGCTGCGCGCCGACGAATGCGGGTACCGCCAGCAGCAACGACACCACGACGACGAGTTCTGCCACGCCGATGACAAGGGCGCGCCGAAGGCGCAGGGGAATGGTCATGACAGATCAGACGCAGCGCACCGACGATCGGCTCCCTTTGTGTCGAACGAATTCCGCGGCCGCAGGTCGTCGGCCGCGATCCACCGAGCTGTGCAGGGCAGATTTTGGAGCTGTGCAGGGCATACGCGTAGACTGATCGGGCACCTCGCCGACGGCGGGGTGACTTCGCGCGCTCGTCACCAGATCGCCTCCCGTCGTGGAGGAGGTCGACAACCCTCCGCGTGGGCGGTCCCGGTACCTCCGGGTTCCACGCGGACACGGGCGCCAGGGTTCGGACCACCCGGTACCGAACATCAACCGACACAAAGGAATGAGACCTCATGGCTGTCGTGACCATGAAGCAGCTGCTGGACAGCGGCGCACACTTCGGGCATCAGACCCGCCGTTGGAACCCGAAGATGAAGCGATTCATCTTCACCGACCGCAACGGCATCTACATCATCGACCTGCAGCAGACGCTGACCTACATCGACAAGGCCTACGAATTCGTCAAGGAGACCGTCGCCCACGGTGGCACCATCCTGTTCGTCGGCACCAAGAAGCAGGCGCAGGAGTCGATCGCCGGAGAGGCGACCCGCGTCGGCATGCCGTACGTGAACCAGCGCTGGCTCGGTGGCATGCTCACCAACTTCCAGACCGTCCACAAGCGTCTGCAGCGTCTCAAGGAACTCGAGACCATGGAGCAGACCGGTGGCTTCGAGGGTCGCACCAAGAAAGAAATCCTGATGCTGACCCGCGAGAAGAACAAGCTCGAGCGGACCCTCGGTGGTATCCGCGATATGGCCAAGGTGCCATCCGCCATTTGGGTGGTGGACACCAACAAGGAGCACATTGCTGTCGGTGAGGCACGCAAGCTCAACATCCCGGTCATCGCGATCCTCGACACCAACTGCGACCCCGACGTCGTCGACTACCCGATCCCGGGCAACGACGACGCCATCCGCAGCGCCGCGCTGCTCACCCGCGTCATCGCCTCGGCGGTTGCCGAGGGCGTGCAGGCCCGCGCCGGTGCGGCGTCGGACGACTCCAAGCCGGAGGCCGGCAGCGGCGAACCCCTCGCCGAGTGGGAGCAGGAACTGCTCACCCAGGCCACCGCGCCCGCCGAGGGCGACGCCACCCCGGCGTCCTGACCCCCGGCGTACCCACGGGACGCGCCGAGTAACCGATCACTCTCTCTAAGGAGGCTCGCCAACGATGGCGAACTACACCGCAGCCGATGTGAAGCGTCTCCGCGAGCTCACCGGCTCTGGAATGCTGGACTGCAAGAAGGCGCTCGAGAACAACGACGGCGACTTCGACAAGGCCGTCGAGGAACTGCGCATCAAGGGCGCCAAGGACGTCGGCAAGCGCGCCGAGCGGTCCACCGCCGAGGGTCTCGTCGCCGCCAAGGACGGCGCGATGATCGAGCTCAACTCCGAGACCGACTTCGTCGCCAAGAACGCCGAGTTCCAGCAACTCGCCGACCAGGTGCTCGATGCCGCGCTGGCCGCCAAGACCAGTGACGTCGAGGAGCTCAAGGCAGCCAAGCTCGGTGACGGAACCGTCGCCGACGCCGTGCAGGCACTCTCGGCCAAGATCGGCGAGAAGCTCGAACTGCGTCGCGTCGTGTTCTACGACGGTCCCGTCGCGATCTACCTGCACAAGCGTGCGTCGGATCTGCCGCCGGCCGTCGGCGTGCTGGTGTCCTACACCGGTGAGGGCGACGCCGCCGCCGAGGCCGCGCGCAACGCCGCGCAGCAGGTTGCCGCGCTCAAGGCCCGTTACGCCAGCGAGGACGAGGTCCCCGAGGACGTCAAGGCCGACGAGCGTCGTATCGCCGAGGAGACCGCCAAGGCCGAGGGCAAGCCCGAACAGGCTCTGCCGAAGATCGTCGAGGGTCGGCTCAAGGGCTTCCTCAAGGACGCGGTCCTGGTGAACCAGCCGTTCGTCAAGGACTCGAAGAAGACCGTCAAGGACGTTCTCGACGAGGCCGGCGCGACCGTCAAGGGCTTCACCCGCTTCGAGGTCGGCCAGGCCTGACCGACCCGTCACGAGGCCATCCGAGAGGGCCCCGATCCACCACGGTGGGTCGGGGCCCTCTCGGATGTCGCGCCGTTCAGTAGTGCCGGTGGTTCATAACGGCCTGTGGTTTTCGGTCACCGCGGGACCGTGGTCATCGTGTGGTCCGGCTCCGGTGCAGTCCGAGGCACAACCCGGCCACGACGACGGCAGCGGCGGCCAACACCCACAGCGTGGAGCGGAACGCGCC
>NZ_MVPX01000168.1:0-23704 GCF_002043085.1 Gordonia sp. i37
GCCGGCGGCCGGGACGGCCGTTGCCGACTGGCTCGCGACCTGGCCGAAGAAGAAGATCGTGACCACCGCCAGGCCGATGGACGCGCCGATCTGCTGGACGGTCGGTACGCATCCCGATGCCGAGCCGACCGTCTCGGGTGCGGTGTCGACCAGGATGGTGGTCTGCAGCGGAGCGACGAACAAGCCGGTGCCCGCGCCCCCGATCAGCAGCGGGGCGATCACCGCCGGTACGGACAGGGATGCGCTGTCCGGCGCGAGCATCACCGCGAGCCAGCCGAAGCCGATGGCCACCACCATCGCACCACAGCTCAACACCGTTGGTGCGCCCAGACGTTCGGCGAGCGCACCCGAGGACACCGAGCCCACGATTGCGCCGATCGCGAACGGCAGAGCCAGCATCCCGGTGCGCAGCGGCGAGTACCCCAAACCGAATTGGGTCGAGACCGACACGGTGAAGAAGAATCCCGCGAACACGCTGAAGAACAGCAACGACAGCAGGAGGCCGACGGTGAATCGGCGCGCCGCGAACAGATCGGTGTGCAGCAGCGGGCGGCCACCCGTACGGGTCAGTCGCCGCTCGTGAAAGGCGAAGGCGATCAACAGGACTGCCGAGCCGGCCAGCATCGCCCACAGCTGCGGTGGCCACCCCTGCTCGCGTCCGACGGCGAGCGGGTAGAGCAGACCGAACAGTCCAGTACTCGACAGGACAACCCCGACGATGTCGGGTCGGCCGCGCACACCGTCGCGCATCTGGGGGAGGCGTCCGGCAGCCAGCAGACATCCGACGATGCCGATCGGTACGTTGACGAAGAAGATCGTGCGCCAGCCCCACCCGGCGATGTCGGCACTGATCAGCACGCCGCCGATGACCGGGCCCAGCATTGCGGCCACCCCCGCGACCGCGCCATAGATGCCGAAGATCCGCGGATGCAGCGGCTTGGCGAACAATGCGGTGATCAACGCCAGGGTCTGTGCCGACATCAGCGCCGCGCTGACCCCCTGTACGCCGCGGAACACGATGAGCTCGGTCGGGGTACGGGCAACGCCGCACAGTACCGATGTCACGGTGAAGGCGATCAGTGCCGACACGAACAACCGTCGCCGCCCGTACCGACCGCCCAGCGTCGCCGCGGTCAACAACGTGCACGCGAACGCGAGCGTGTACACGCTCAGGACGAACAACTGCTGGGCCGTCGAGGCGCCGAGCTCGACGGTCAGATCCGGCAGGGCGATGTTGACGATCGTGGTGTCGAGCATCTGCATGAACACCCCGAGCAGGGCACCGGCGAGGGCCAACCACGAGCTGCGCGGCGGCACCGGGGCGGGCGCGTCACACGCGGAACTGTTCTGTGAAGCTGGGTGATTCGCGTGCTCGGTACCGGTCATCGGTCGGATCAGGTGAGCGCGAGCACCGTCGGACGGTAGTCACCGGAGCGGGCGATGGTGGCCATGATCGTGCGCAGCGCGTCGGTGTATCGCGGGAGCGCCGCATGCGCCTCGTCGGTGTCGGGGAACAGCAAGGTCATCGACGTCTGGTCGCGGAATCGGTTGATCCACATGAACCCCTCCTCGCTGCTGCCCCGATTGCCGTACAGACAACCGTTGATGGCGTCGAAGACGTCCACGCCGGGGAGTTTGCGCACGTCGACGTAGGACACCATCGGTACCGACCATCCGGGTGCCACGTCGATGCCGTCGTCGGGCTCGACCAACTCGAGTACCCGATGCAACGACACATCGGTGAGTTCCTTACCCGCGGCATAACTCTCGGCTGCCGGGCCGACGATCGAGGTGAACGTCGCGTCGGCACCGACGGTGATCGGCACCGGGATCAGGCTGGTGAACCAGCCGACCGAATTCAGTGCCGGACCCGGCGCACGGGTGCTCTTCGGTGTCATACCGAGATACTCTGTGCACCCGCTGAATTCGTAGCTCGCCAGGGCGGCCACCGCCATCAGCCCCGCGGTCATGTTGGAATCATTTGCGCGACAGACGTCCTCGAAACGCTGCGCGTCGTCCTCGGAGAAGACCGACATCGTCAGGAGTGCGCTGCGCGTGTGATCCTCGCTCTCGCCACCGAGCGGTAACGGGAATCCGGGCAGCACACCGCCATTGGCCTGGAGGAGTTCCACCCAACGACATACCTGTGGTGCCTGCCGCGTCAGGGCGGCCGAGACGGTGCGCTCATGGTCGCAGTACTCGATGTAGCTGCCCACCTCGGGTAGTCCGGTGTCGAGTCCGAACGCCTTGTTCATGTACAGGGTGATCAGTTCGGTGCACGTGAGTGCCTGCGAGATGCCATCGGTATCAAGGTGATCGATGGCACCGTACAGGGTGAAGCCACCTTCCCATTCGATGGCTCCGAAGGTGAAGCAGTCCCACGAGAACGGCCCCGGTGTCTCGTTCTGGATGTGTTCACGAATCGCTGAGGCCGAGTCCATGTCCCCGTGTGTCGTGGGGGTCATCGAGATGATCGCCGGATCGACGACGTGGCGTGCGATGGAGCCGTCGGGCTCCTCGGAGAACCAACAACGAAAGGTGTCATGACGACGCAAGAAGGCGTCGATGGTGCGGGTCAGTGCATCGGCATCGAGTGGTGAGTGGAAGTCGAAGGCCTGTAGGCACAATCGGGAGAAGCGGAAGCCCGCGGACTGATTGCGTTGTGCGGCACGAAGGTAGGCCTCCTGCTGATGCGACGGCGGGACCGGATGGATGGGGGCGCCGGCGGCGGCGGTCACCGCGGTCTGCGACATCGTCCAGCTCGTCAGCCGACCGATGCGGGGCTCCCATTCGTCGATGAGGCCGAAACTGACCACGACAACCTCGATTCTCGAGAAGTAGATTTCGTGCGGCGCACGCAATAGCCCGTATCGGGCGGCTTGTCGAAAAGTGCTGCAGGACACACACGTTGTGGGGTGACAGTACAGCCGTCCCACGACGTTGGCAACCAGTGACAGTTGAGTAATCCGACCAAACCGACTGTAGAACAGTGCATTTGATCGCGGTTGGTCAGATGACTCAGTTGGTTTTCGGGCAAGCTGTGGACAAGTGTTCACACCATCGGGCAGACTTCCGAGCGTCGACTCACCAGGTCGGCACCAGTCTTCGACGCCCGCGTTCTCTGGTTCCGTGTTCTCCGGTTCAGCGGGACCCCGTCACCGGAGGAATCACCATGCCGTCGCCCTTGCCCCGCACCCGCGCACTCGATCGGCCTCGGGTGAAATCGACTGTGGTCGTGCTGTTCTTGGTTCTCGCAGCTGTCATCGTGTCGACCGTCGGAACCGCACGTGCGGATCCGGGCGGCGCGAGCATCGTCTACCGCCACGACATCGCGCCCCGAGAGATTGCGGTGGGTGTGTACTCGCCGGCCATGCGACGCACCATCGACGTCCGGATGATCCCCGCGCGCAGTGCACACGCGCCGACGCTGTACCTGCTCAATGGTGCCGCCGGAGGCGACGGCGGCAGCAGTTGGTTCGATCAAACCGACATCCGCAGCTTCTTCGCCGACGACGACGTCAACGTGGTGGTGCCGATGGGAGGTGCGGCGAGCTACTTCACCGATTGGCGTCGCGACGATCCGGTCCTCGGCCGCCAGAAATGGGCCACCTTCCTGACATCCGAACTGCCCACCGTCATCGACCGCGACCTCGGCGGCGACGGACGCAACGCCATCGCAGGGATCTCGATGGCCGGGACGTCGGTGTTCCAGCTGGCTCTGCGCGCCCCGAACCTGTATCGGGCGCTGGGCTCGTTCAGTGGGTGCGCGCAGACGAGCGATCCTGCGGGGCAGGCCGCGGTGCGCATGGTCGTCGAGGGCAGGGGCCACGGCGACACCGTCAACATGTGGGGCCCTCCCACCGACCCCGAATGGCGGGCCAACGACCCCTACGTCCACGCCGACCGATTCCGCGGCAAGTCGATCTACATCTCCAACGGATCGGGTACACCCGGCCGCTACGACACGCTCAACGGGCCGGGTATCGACGGCGATGCGACCAAGCTGTCCGAGCAATTGGCCGTCGGCGCGGTCATCGAGACGGCCACCGATGCCTGCACCCACAACCTGCAGCGGCGGATGACGCAGCTGGGTGTCGCGGCGACGTTCCACTTCTATCAGGGCGGCACGCACGCCTGGCCCTACTGGCAGGACGAATTGCACCGCGCATGGCCGCAATTCGCGCAGGCGCTCGCGAGGTGACGATCGCGACCGGTCAGAACGCCGCGACCTGGTGGGAATCGAACACCTGGCATCTCGCTCGGCCCGACGGGACCCAACCTCTCGGGGATCGCCGCCTTGACGAACTCGTCGCAGCCAAGGCCGGCCGATCCATCTCCGTGGTGGTGCCCGTGGTCGCCGATGGGGCGGCGGCGGTGGACGTGGTGCTCGGCGCATTCGCGTCGGCCTGCCGGTCCCTGGTCGATGAGGTGGTGGTGACCACCGACGGCGCCGGCGACGCACAGGCGTGCGAGGCACGCGGCGTCCGCGTGGTCCCCACGACGTCGGCGCTGCCGGGGCTCGCGACTCTGCCGGGCCGGGGCGAGGTGCTGTGGCGCTCGGTGGCCGCGTCCACCGGTGACTTCGTCGTGGTCCTTGACGGCGCGCGACCGGAGCCCGCCGACGTGGCGCGACTCATCGAACCCCTGCTGACCGTCGACGAGTTGCGACTGGTCAAGGGCTACCGCCACAGTCATGTCGCCGATGACGCCGACCTGGTCGGCGGCGGTCGGGTCACCGAGTTGATGGTCCGTCAGCTGATCGCAGCGCTGCGACCCGAGTTGTCCGGGGTGATCGAGCCCCTCGCCGGTGAGTTCGCCGCCGGCCGGGACTTGCTGACGTCGATTCCGTTCGCACCCGGCGAAGGCGTCGACATCGGGATTCTGCTCGACACACTCCATCGCGACGGGATCGACGCCATCGGTCAGGTGGAGCTCGCGTCACGACCTCCCGATGAGCCACGATCTCCCCATGAGCATGGACTGCATGAGGTCGGCGTCATGTCACGACAGATCGTCGCGACATTTCTCCGGCGTGTCGGGATCGACGATTCGGCGGCTCCGTTGACGCAGTTCGTTCCCGACGGGCAGGGTGGTTTCGATCCGGTCCGCAACTATCCGGTGATGCAGGATCGGCCGCCGCTGTACGGGATCGACGTCACCGAGCGCTGCTGAGGTATCCGCCTGGACCGTCATCGTGCCTGGTGGGCGGCGGTGTGACGGGGGTTCTGCTCGGCCGATCGAGGCGCTCGGGCGCACCTTCTCGCTGCCCGTCGGTGGCGCCGCGCTCCGATTCGGACGGACGGGACCATAAGATGGTGAGTCGAACCGACGAGTGAGGATGTTGATGAGCGAAACCCCCGACACCCGACAGTCCGAACGCACCGGCTTCGGCCGCGTGCTCCTCAAGCTCGGTGGCGAAATGTTCGGCGGGGGAGAGGTCGGTCTCGATCCCGACGTCGTAGCCACGGTCGCCGACCAGATCGCCGAGGTCGTCGAGTCCGGTGCGCAGGTGGCCGTGGTCATCGGCGGCGGGAACTTCTTCCGCGGCGCCGAACTGCAACAACGCGGCCTCGACCGCGCGCGCTCGGACTACATGGGCATGCTCGGTACGGTCATGAATTGCCTTGCGCTGCAGGACTTCCTGGAGAAGCGGGGAATCACCACCCGAGTGCAGACAGCCATCACGATGGGTCAGGTGGCCGAGCCGTACCTCCCGTTGCGTGCGCAGCGACATCTGGAGAAGGGTCGGGTGGTCATCTTCGGCGCCGGGATGGGCATGCCCTACTTCTCCACCGACACCACCGCCGCGCAGCGTGCGCTCGAGATCAAGGCCGAGGTCGTGCTGATGGCCAAGGCCGTGGACGGCGTCTACAGCGCCGACCCCCGCGTCGATCCCGATGCCACGCTGTTCCGCGAGATCACCCACCGTGAGGTCCTCGACCGAGAACTGAAGGTGGCCGATGCGACCGCCTTCAGCCTCTGCATGGACAACAAGATGCCGATGTTGGTGTTCAATCTGCTGGAACGTGGGAACATCGCGCGTGCCATCGCCGGAGAGCGCATCGGGACACTGGTGAGGACCTGATCGGCGGAGGCCAGACCCACCACCGATCCCGACGAACCGGCGAGCCGAATCCAGCCCGACCCGCCACGACGAAACAGGAACACACAATGATCGACGACACGCTGCTCGACGCCGAGGAAAAGATGGAGAAGGCGGTGAACGTCGCGCGTGAGGACATGGGTTCGATCCGTACCGGCCGGGCCAACCCGGCGATGTTCAACAAGGTGGTCATCGAGTACTACGGCGCCATGACACCGATCACCCAGGTCGCCAGTATCAACACCCCGGAACCCCGGCTGGTGGTGATCAAGCCCTACGAGGCGTCGACCCTGCGCGACATCGAGACCGCCATCCGCAACTCCGATCTCGGTGTGAACCCGACCAACGACGGGACCCTGATCCGCGTGGCCGTGCCGCAGCTGACCGAGGAGCGTCGCAAGGACCTCGTCAAGCAGGCCAAGGGCAAGGGCGAGGACGCGAAGGTCTCCATCCGCAACGTCCGCCGTAAGGCGGTCGAAGAACTCAAACGCATCCAGAAGGACGGCGAGGCCGGTGAGGACGACGTGGTCCGCGCCGAGAAGGATCTCGACAAGACCACCGCCGGTTACGTGGCACAGGTCGACGAACTCGTCAAACACAAGGAATCCGAGCTTCTCGAGGTGTGAGTGACGCCCGCGGTGTGAGTATCACCGAGGACGACGACCGAGACGAGGCAAGACGGACGAGGCGAGACGACAGGCGGAAACGACAACGATGTCACACGAATCGTCGGGGACCGGCGGCACACCCGGCGAGCCCGACACGGCCGCGCCGCGGAAGTCGCGCGCAGGCCGTGACCTTCCGGCCGCGATCGGGGTCGGGCTGACCCTCGGCGTCAGCATCATCCTGATACTGCTGTTCGCGCCGTGGGTCTGGTACATCGTTGTGTCGGTGGCGTTCGCGATCGCCACCTGGGAGGTCACCAAACGACTGCGCGACGGGGGCTACGACGTGGCGTTCTGGCCGCTGCTCGTCGGCGGTCAGGCGATCATCTGGTGTAGCTGGCCATGGGGGACAACCGGGGTCCTGGTGGCGTTCGTGGCCACGGTGCTCGTCATCATGGTGTGGAAGCTGTTGGCGCAGGGCATCACTCGTGCGCCCGAGAACTATCTGCGCAATCTGTCCGCGTCGGTGTTCGTGCTCGCCTGGCTCCCGCTGCTGGCTTCGTTCGGTGTGCTGATGGTGCATCAGGATCACGGGGCCGCGCGCGTGGCGACCCTGATGATCGTCGTCGTGTGTTCCGACGTCGGCGGCTACGCGGCCGGTGTGCTGTTCGGCAAGCACCCGATGGCGCCGGCCATCAGCCCGAAGAAGTCGTGGGAAGGTCTGGCGGGCTCGCTGGTGGTGGGTACCGCGGGTGCGGTGTGCACCACGATGTTCCTGCTCGACACCCAGTGGTGGGTCGGCGTGATCCTGGGACCTGTCCTCGTGGTGTGCGCGACCCTGGGAGATCTCGTCGAATCACAGGTCAAGCGGGACCTCGATATCAAGGACATGGGGACCCTGCTGCCCGGTCACGGCGGCATCATGGACCGACTCGACTCGCTGTTGCCGTCGGCGTTCATCGTCTGGGCGGTGCTGACCGCGCTGCTGTGAATGGGCTACCGCCGCCTCGACGGCGCGCCCGTCACAACCCCGTCAGTTGGCCTTCCGGGCCTTCTTCAGGGCGCGGTTCAGCTGGAAGGTGCGGGCACCGCCGATCATCGCGGTGATCAGGGCGCCGGCGATCGCGGCGATCAGCAGACTGACGCCGACCGGCAGGTTGACCTTCGCGAACAAGAAGTTGATCTGCTGGGAACCCAGATTCGCGAGGATGAAGATCAACAGCAGGATGGTGATGATCGCGCCGACGACCCAGCCGATGAAGGTGGCGCGGGTGCGTGTGTGTTTGACGTCGTCGATCGCGGTTTGGGCGGCGACGTGGGAGTCATCGAGCGGCGCCGGATTGCGGGCGCGGGTCGACGAGTCGGTGGCCGGGCGCTCGGAGGACGAATCCGGTGTGCTCATGCACCCATCATGACATGCGACAATGGGAACATGACGTCTTTGCCGCTCGTGTTCGACGCGCCCAAACGCGGACGTCCGCCGACACACTTCGCCGACCTCGATCAGGCGGCCAGGGTCGCCGCGGTCGGCGATCTCGGGCTTCCGAGGTTCCGCGCCGACCAGCTCGCACGCCAGTACTACGGGCGGCTCACCGCCGACGTCGAGGAGATGACCGACCTTCCGGCCGGGGCACGCGACAAGGTCGGTGCCGCGTTGTTCCCGCAGTTGCTCACCCCGGTGCGCCACATCTCCTGCGACGACGGCAGCACCCGCAAGACGCTGTGGCGTCTGCACGACGGGACGCTGCTGGAGAGCGTGCTGATGCGCTACACCGACCGTAATACGCTGTGCATCTCCAGCCAGGCCGGGTGCGGGATGGCGTGCCCGTTCTGCGCGACCGGGCAGGGCGGACTCGACCGAAATCTGTCGACCGGGGAGATCGTCGACCAGGTGCGCGCGGCCGCGCGGGCTCTGCGCGACGGGGAGTTCGGGGATGCGGGGCGCCTGTCGAACGTCGTGTTCATGGGAATGGGTGAGCCGCTCGCCAACTACAAGCGGGTGGTCTCGGCGGTCCGGCAGATCACCTCGCCGGCGCCCGAGGGTCTGGGGATCTCGGCGCGTTCGGTGACGGTCTCCACCGTCGGTCTGGCGCCGTCGATCCGGAGACTGGCCGACGAAAATCTCTCGGTCACGCTCGCGGTCTCCTTGCACACCCCCGACGACGAATTGCGCGACACGCTGGTCCCGGTGAACAACCGCTGGTCGGTTGCCGAGGTGCTCGACGCGGCGCGGTACTACGCCGATTCCACCGGCCGGCGTGTCTCCATCGAGTACGCACTGATCCGCGACGTCAACGACCAGCCGTGGCGCGCGGACATGCTCGGCCAGAAGCTGCATCGGGCACTCGGGTCCCTGGTGCATGTGAATCTCATCCCGCTCAATCCCACGCCGGGTTCCGAGTGGGATGCGAGCCCGAAAGACGTTGAGCGGGAGTTCGTCCGGCGTGTCCGGGCCCAGGGTGTGTCGTGCACGGTCCGCGACACCCGTGGCCAGGAGATCGCCGCGGCGGGCGGGCAACTCGCCGCCGAGGAGACCGACGGCTGAGCCGCCGACCACCGGACCCCACACGGCAGCGCCCACACAACAGCGCACCCCGGCGAAAAGTAATCGCCGGGGTGCGTGTGGGTTTCACAGGTCGTGCGGTCAACTCCACTTTTTCTTCGTGAGCATGCCGCGCAGCAGGAAGGCGGCGACGATGACGCCGAACGCGGCCAGCCAGATGTCCTCGACGTGCCCGACGTGGTTTCCGTAGAACATCGCGAACAGCAACACGACCACCACCCAGCCCGCGATGTAGAACGTGCGGGTCGCCACGCCGTGCCAGCCGAAACGCGCCGATGGCGCGTCGGCGGGCTCGCGCACCCACCCGGTGTCGATCTCGTCGCTGTGCTCCACGTCGGTGCTTGCCGCGTGCTCCACGTCGGTGCCTGCCACGTTGACTCCTCGCTGCGCACGTCAGAAGTGGTCTCTGACGATCGGTAGTAGTACTTCCAGAAGAGCATAGCGGGCACGGTGGCGCCGTGTCTCACTCCCCATGCCGCGTCTCGCGTGGCGTCGGAAGGCGGGGGTATCGCCCGACGGGACGACGTCGGAGATCGGTGCAAGAATGCGCCCATGCATCCGCCGACCCGATCGCTTGCCGACTATCGCTCCGAGGACTACCCCCGCGACATGGTGGGTTACGGTGCCACACCGCCGGATCCGCAGTGGCCGTCGAACGCGAAGATCGCGGTGCAGTTCGTGCTGAACTACGAGGAGGGCAGTGAGAACAACGTCCTCGAAAACGACCGCGGGAGCGAGACATTCCTGTCGGAGATGATCGGCGCGCAGTCATTCCCGAACCGCCACATGAGCATGGAATCGCTCTACGAGTACGGCTCCCGTGCCGGGGTGTGGCGAGTGCTGCGGGCCTTCGAGCGTCGCGGTTGGCCGTTGACGATCTTCGCGGTGGCGCAGGCGATGGCGCGTAACCCGGAGGTGGTGGCGGCCTTCCTCGAACGCGGTGACGAGATCGCCTGTCACGGGTACCGGTGGCTGAGCTATCAGATGGTCGACGAGCACGTCGAACGCGAACACATGCGCGCTGCCGTGGAGCTGCTGACCGAGATCACCGGGTCCCGTCCGCTGGGTTGGTACACCGGCCGCGATTCGCCGAACACGCGGTCGCTCGTCGTGGAGCAGGGCGGTTTCGTCTACGACTCGGACAGTTACGCCGATGATCTGCCCTATTGGGTCAAGGTCGGCCGGACCACCGACGGAATTCGCACCGAGGTCGATCACCTCGTGGTGCCCTACACGCTCGACACCAATGACATGCGCTTCGCGTCGCCGGGTGGATTCCCTTCCGGTGAACAGTTTTTCGCGCATCTGCGAGATGCGTTCGACGTGCTCTACCGCGAGGGTGAACAGGGTTCGCCGAAGATGCTCTCGGTGGGATTGCACTGTCGTCTGGTGGGCCGGCCGGCGCGGGTGGCGGCGCTCGAGCGCTTTCTCGATCACGTCGCGGCCCACGACGACGTGTGGGTCGCACGGCGGATCGACATCGCCGAGCACTGGCGCGCTGTGAACCCGGCGCCGGGAGCGTAGCGAGCGGGCCGAAGTGAACCCGGCGCCGGGAGCGTAGCGAGCGGGCCGAAGTGAACCCGGCGCCGGGAGCGTAGCGAGCGGGCCGAATATGAACCGGCGCCGGGAGCGTAGCGAGCGGTGGCGGTTTGCCGTGGTGCGCGGTGGGCGACAATGGTCGTCGTGACGACACGTGTGCTGATTCTCGGTTCGACCGGTTCGATCGGGGTGCAGGCCCTCGAGGTGATCTCCGAGCATCCGGAGTTGTTCTCG
The DNA here is from genome assembly GCF_002043085.1 of Gordonia sp. i37. Lineage (NCBI taxonomy): Bacteria > Bacillati > Actinomycetota > Actinomycetes > Mycobacteriales > Gordoniaceae > Gordonia > Gordonia sp. i37. The sequence continues at coordinate 11,045 of NZ_MVPX01000168.1, forward strand.
GTGGTCGGCGTCGGTGCCGGGGGCGGCAACCCGGACTTGTTGGGCCGGCAGGCCCGCGAGTTCGGTGTGCCTGCGCACCGGGTGGCCGTCGCGGATGCGGCGGTGGCCGAGAAACTCGTGGCCGAGTTGGGCGATGGGGTCCTGGGCGGTCCGGACGCGATGTGTCGGCTGATCGAGTCGGTCGAGGCCGACGTGGTGCTGAATGCCGTCGTCGGTTCGATCGGTTTGCGGCCGAGTCTGGCGGCGTTGCGGTCGGGTGCGCGACTGGCCTTGGCGAACAAGGAGTCGTTGGTGGCCGGGGGAGCGCTGGTGCTGGCGGCTGCGGCACCGGGGCAGATCGTGCCGGTCGATTCGGAGCATTCGGCGATCGCGCAGTGTTTGCGTGGCGGTAGCGCCGACGAGGTCGACCGGCTCGTGCTGACGGCGTCGGGCGGTCCGTTCCGGGGGTTCACCGCCGGCCGGCTCGAGAATGTGACGCCCGAACAGGCGGGACGTCATCCGACGTGGTCGATGGGCCCGATGATCACGCTGAATTCGGCGACCCTGGTGAACAAGGCGCTCGAGGTGATCGAGGCGCATCTGCTGTTCGACGTGCCCTACGACCGCATCGATGTGACGGTGCATCCGCAGTCGATCGTGCACTCGATGGTCACCTTCGTCGACGGTGCGACGATCGCCAAGGCGTCACCGCCGTCGATGAAGCTGCCGATCGCGTTGGCGTTGGGCTGGCCGCATCGGGTGCCCGGATCGTCGACGGCATGTGATTTCTCGACGGCGTCGTCGTGGACGTTCGAGCCGGTCGACAACGTGGTGTTCCCGGCGATCGACCTGGCCCGCCGGGCGGGGACCGCAGGCGGCAGCCTGACCGCGGTGTACAACGCCGCGAACGAGGCTGCCGCGGAGGGATTCTTCGACGGCCGCATCGCCTTTCCGCGGATCGTGGAGATCATCGGTCGCGTGCTCGACGATGCAGATCAGTGGCGTAAAACCCCGGGTACTGTGGAGGAGATCTTCGACGCTGATGCGTGGGCACGGGCCCGCGCCGCAGAGTTGGTGGCCACGATGCAGCGGTGAGGACGCGCCGTGGGGTTAAGTGCCGTGGGGTGAAGTAGCGGTGGCGTGAGGAAACGGAGAGTCGAGAGAAGTGGTATTCGCGATCGGCGTCGTGCTGTTCGCCTTGTCGTTGTTGGCCTCGATCGCCTGGCACGAGTGCGGGCACATGTGGGCGGCACAGGCGACGGGGATGAAGGTTCGGCGCTACTTCGTCGGCTTCGGTCCGACGCTGTGGTCGACGCGACGGGGTGAGACCGAGTACGGCGTGAAGGCGTTGCCGTTCGGTGGCTTCTGCGACATCGCCGGTATGACCCCGCATGAGGAGCTGACCGCCGATGAGCTGGGTCGGGCGATGTACCGGCAGAAGGCATGGAAGCGTCTGGTGGTGCTGTTCGCAGGCCCGGCCCAGAACTTCATCCTCGGCTTCGTGCTGATCATCGTGGCCGGTCTGATCTGGGGACTGCCCGACCTGTCGCCGCCCGCGGTCGGCACCACGGTGGACAAGGTGAGTTGTCTCACCTCGACGGTCACCGTCGACGCCGACGGCAACGTGGCGGAGCCGCGCTGCACCGGTTCGGGGCCGGCCGGTGCGGCCGGAATCCGCCCCGGCGACAAGATCATCGCGGTCGACGGGGTCGCCGGAACCACCGCGAGTGCGATCACCCCGCTCATCCAGAAGAGCAACGGTCCGGTGCAGTTGCTCGTCGAGCGCGACGGCAGCCGGGTGACCCTGACGATGACCCCGCAGCCGGTGACCACCACCGTCACCGACAAGTCGGGCAAGGTGACCTCGCAGACGGTCAACAAGGTCGGAATCCAGTTCCAGCAGCCGCCGCTGTGGAAGCACTACAACCCGGTGACGATCCTGCCCGGTGCGGCGGTCTTCACCGCCGAACTCGCGCATCAGACCTGGGATGCGCTGCTGTCGATGCCGACCAAGGTCCACAATCTGTGGATCGCGGTGACCGGTGGTGTGCGCTCGGCGGACACCCCGGTGAGCGTGTACGGCGCCACCGTCCTGGGCGGGCAGGCGGCCGAACGCGGACTGTGGGACACCTTCCTTCTGCTGCTGATCAGCATCAACTTCTTCCTGGGCCTGTTCAATCTCGTACCGCTACTACCCTTGGATGGTGGACACATGGCCATCGTCGGGTACGAGAAGGGACGTGACACGGTGCGTCGATGGTTCGGCCGGGCTCCCGGCGGACCGATCGACTACTACAAGTTGCTTCCCCTGACCTACGCCGTGGTGGTGGTCATGGCCGCGTTCATGGTGCTGACCCTCACCGCCGACATCGTGAACCCGATCACGATCCCGAATTGATGGCCGCCACCAGCCCCGGCTCGACCGGCCCGCGCCCAGCCCTCGCGAGTTCCCGCTCGCGCACACCGAACTCCTCAGGAGAACGAGATGTCCGCATCTGACCCGACTCCGGCCGGCTCGACGGTCACCGACCCGATCTCGATCGGGCTCGGCATGCCCGCCGCACCGCCACCGGTGCTCGCACCGCGACGCAAGACCCGCCAGATCCAGGTCGGATCGGTCGGCGTCGGCAGCGATCACCCCATCTCGGTGCAGTCGATGACCACCACCAAGACCCACGACATCAATGCGACCCTGCAGCAGATCGCGCAGTTGACCGCGTCGGGCTGCGACATCGTGCGCGTGGCGTGCCCGCGCAACGAGGACGCCGAGGCGCTGCCGATCATCGCGAAGAAGTCGAAGATCCCGGTGATCGCCGACATCCACTTCCAACCGAAGTACATCTTCGCCGCGATCGACGCCGGCTGTGCGGCGGTCCGGGTCAATCCGGGCAACATCAAGGAGTTCGACGGCCGGGTCAAGGAGGTCGCGAAGGCCGCCGGTGACGCCGGCATCCCGATCCGGATCGGCGTCAACGCGGGATCGCTCGACAAGCGGATCATGAGCAAGTACGGCAAGGCCACCCCGGAGGCGCTGGTCGAGTCGGCGTTGTGGGAGGCGGGCCTGTTCGAGGAACACGGCTTCGGCGACATCAAGATCTCGGTGAAGCACAACGATCCGGTGGTCATGGTCGAGGCCTACCGGCAGCTCGCCGCCCAGTGCGACTACCCGTTGCATCTCGGGGTGACCGAGGCCGGGCCGGCGTTCCAGGGCACCATCAAGTCGACGGTCGCGTTCGGTGCGCTGCTCTCCCAGGGCATCGGTGACACGATCCGCGTGTCGCTCTCGGCGCCGCCGGCCGAGGAGGTCAAGGTCGGCGACCAGATCCTGCAGTCACTGAACCTGCGGCCCCGCAAGCTCGAGATCGTCTCGTGCCCGTCGTGCGGACGTGCCCAGGTCGACGTCTACAAGCTCGCCGACGCGGTGACCGCCGGGCTCGAGGGCATGGAGGTGCCGCTGCGGGTGGCGGTGATGGGGTGTGTCGTCAATGGTCCCGGTGAGGCGCGTGAGGCCGATCTCGGTGTCGCCTCGGGCAACGGCAAGGGACAGATCTTCGTCAAGGGTGAGGTCATCAAGACCGTGCCGGAGGCCGAGATCGTCGAGACCTTGATCGAGGAAGCGCTGCGAATTGCGGGCGAATCGGGAGAAACTGGAGAAGGCGCGCCCGCGGGGCCGCCTGTCGTGACCGTGTCCTGAGTTCCTCACGCGTGGTGAACTGATATCGGGCTACGCTCACACCGCAGGATCACATGGGACGAAGGAGCAGCGCGGTGCTGAAGCTGCTGGGCGACAAGCCGCTCGGGGCGCGGGATGCACCCGCGGTGGGTCGTGTCCTCAACTCGGACCCGGTCCCGATGTGCATGGTCGCCGCACGGTTCGAGTCCCACGGAATCGAGCCACGGATGCTGGGCGGGGAGATGTGGACCGCGGGCCGGCCCGAGACCTCCCTGTGTTTCTCGGGCGCCAACCTGATCCCGTTGCGTGGCACGGCCGCCGACATGGAGTACTTCGCCGACCGCGCGGCGGCGGGCGCCCGGGTGTGCTCCTCCATCGTCGGTGACGCCGACCTGGCCCTGACCCTGTGGGACCGTATCGGGGCCACCTGGGGCCCGGCGCGCGAGGTCCGACCGGTACAACCGCTGATGGCGCTGCACGGCGCGCCCCACGTCGAGCCCGACCCGCACGTGCGATTGGTCACCCACGACGATCTCGAGGCGTATCTGCCCGCGGCCGTCGACATGTTCATCGGTGAGGTCGGTGTCGATCCATGTGCCGGGGACGGCGGCCGGTCGTATCGGCGCAGGCTGGCGTCGCTGATCGCCGCACGTCGGGTGTTCGCCCGATTCGAGCACGGTGAGGTCGTGTTCAAGGCCGAGATCGGGTCGATGTCGCGGGCGGTCGGGCAGATCCAGGGGGTGTGGGTCGACCCACGCATGCGGGGGCGCGGCTACGGCGGCGCCGGAACGGCGGCCGTGGCCACCGCGATCACCGCACTCGGACGCATTCCCAGCCTGTACGTCAACAGCTTCAATCTGCCGGCCCAGGCCGCCTACCGCCGAATCGGTTTCACCCAGGTCGGGACCTTCGCGACGATTCTCATCGACTGACGTCGTACCCCCGGGTCTCGCCATCCGGCACCGGCCGGCGTCGGAGGGTAGCGCCGCTTGCCAACACCGCGGAGGAACACCGCGGCGATCATGCCGCGTGGCAACCGTATTCGATGTCGTGCGGGTCCTAGTATCGGCACTCGATGGACTTTCCGACGCGTCGCGCCGCCGGTGTGGTGGCTGTGCTGATCAGTGCCGTGCTCGCGCTGTGCGCGGTGAGCGCATGCTCGTCCGACGACGATGGTCCCCGACAGGCCGTCCAGGCGTTTCTCGATGCCTACGCGCACGGTGACGCCGCGAAAGCGGCGGCGCTGACCGACAATCCGCAGGCGGCGCAGACCGCACTGCAGTCGGCGTGGACCGGGTTGTCGGCCGAATCGATGTCGGGCACCACCGGCAAGGCCTCGATCGACCAGGACACCGCCGACATCGACGTGAACTATTCCTGGCAGCTCGGTCACGGCCGGCAGTGGGGCTATCCGGGCACCGTCAAGGCGATCCGCTCGGATGCCAGCGGATGGCAGGTGCGCTGGACGACCACCGACATCCACCCCAATCTCGGTGGCGATCAACGTCTCTCGTTGCGCATCACCGAGGCGCCGCGGGCCACGGTCAACGAGGCCGACGGGTCGGAGGTGATGGACAACGGCACCGTGATCGGCATCAACTTCGATGCCAAGGCGGCCACCGCCGCCGGGACCTCGGTCGGTGATGCCGTCACCCAATTGGTGAGTGTCCTCGCGCCGTTCGCGCCGAATCTCGATCCACAACGGATCGCCGAGGAGTCGACGTCGTCGGGACAGCAGTATCCGATCACCCGGCTCGCCGAGGCCGACTTCAACCGGCTGCGCGATCAACTCGCGATCCCGGGTGTGGTGTACAACGAGCAGTCCGAACTCGTCCCCACCGATCCGACCTTCGCGCCGGTACTGCTCAATGGTGTGCGCGGCGTGGTCGACGACGAGGTCGTCGGCCGGGCCGGCTGGCGCGTGGTCACCGTGAACCCCAATGGTCTCGACGCCGACGTCCTCGCCGACCATGCGCCCGAGCCGGCGGCGGCGGTGCCGCTGAGCCTGTCGCGGCAGGTGCAGAACGCCGCGCAGCGAGCGGTGAACGCCACCAACACCTTTCAGATCGCGATGGTGGTCATCCAACCCTCCACCGGGCGGATCCTCGCGGTCGCGCAGAACCCGGCCGCCGACACCCAGGGCCCGATCGCGACCACCGGCCTCTACCCGCCGGGGTCGACGTTCAAGATGGTGACGTCGTCGGCGGCGTTCAACGCGTCGATGATTCATCCGGATTCGATCGTCGGGTGCCCGGGCGAGATCACCATCGGTCCACGCACCATCCCCAACTACGATCAGTTCGCGCTCGGTTCGGTCACCCTGCAGCGCGCGTTCGCGCAGTCCTGCAACACCACCTTCGCGAAACTGGCCAGTGAGATGGGGCCCTCGGATCTGGCGCACGCCGCGGCGGCCATGGGGATCGGCCGCACCTTCGACATCCCCGGTCTGGCGACCTCGACCGGATCGGTGCCGATCGAGAACGATCTGGTCGCCCGCACAGAGGATGGCTTCGGGCAGGGCAAGGACCTGGTCAGTCCGTTCAGCATGGCGCTCGTCGCCGCGACCGTGGCCAACAACGGGAAGATGCCCGTGCCGCAACTCATCCTGGATCGCCCGACGACGGTCGGCGGCCCGTCGGCGACGCTGAACCCCGACGTCGTCGGACAGCTGCGGCCGATGATGCGCGAGGTGGTGCTCACCGGTACCGGCACCGCCATCGCCGGGCAGGGCGAGGTCTACGGCAAGACCGGTGAGGCCGAGTTCGACGGCGGCTCGCACGCCTGGTTCGCCGGTTATCGCGGAGATCTGGCCTTTGCGACGCTCGTTGTGCGAGGCGGGGATTCGAACAACGCGGTCGGTGTCACCCGCGACTTCTTCTCTTTCCTGCCGCCCGGCTTCGGGGTGTGATCCTCGGTCGTTGGTGGCCGGCGATCCGGCGTGCCCGACGATCGGGCCTGTCGGCTGCTACCGCCGCAACGGCATCACGATGAGCCTGCCGTCCCGCTCGAAGATGTCGACCGGGTGATCGTAGGTCTCCGAGAGCAATTCGCTCGTCATCACCTCTCGGGTCGGGCCGAATGCGAGGAGTCGGCCGTCCTTCATCAACGCGACACGGTCGGCGTAGGCCGCGGCCAGGGTGAGATCGTGTACCACCAGCAGGATCGCGGCCCCGGAATCGCGGTGCTCGCACAGGATCTGCAGGACCTGCTCCTGGTGGCGGATGTCGAGGGCGGCGGTCGGCTCGTCGAGCATCATCACCGGCGTGTTCTGCGCCAACGCCCGCGCCAGTGACACCCGGGCCTGTTGGCCGCCGGAGAGCTGCGGAAAGGGTTGGTGGACAAGTGAATCGAGGTCACAGCGGGTGATCGCGTCGGCGATGAGCTCCGGTGAGCGGGCAGCGTGCGGGGTTCGTAACCACGGGTACCGTCCCATCTCCACGACCTCGCCGACGGTGAACGGGGTGTCGACACGATTGTGTTGGGTGACCATCGACCGGCGTCGCGCCAGATCACGATGGGAAGTGTGTGCGACATCGTGTCCGTCGATGATCGCCGTGCCGTGCTGTGGGGTCCGCACCCCGGACAACGCCGACAGCAGAGTCGATTTGCCGCAACCGTTGGGACCGACGAGAGCCACCAACTCACCGGCAGTCACCTCCAGGGACACGTGGTCGACGACGTCGCGACCGCCGAGCGTCACCACGATGTTCTCGGCCCGGATGCCCGAATGGCGTTGCGATCCCTCACGTGGCTGCGGCACCGTCACCACCCCGCTCCGGCGTGGCGACTGCGACGCAGCAAGATGAAGAACGCCGGTCCGCCGACCAGCGAGGTGAACACCCCGAGGGGGAGATCGGCACCGCCGAGAACGGTTCGTGAGGCGAGGTCGGCCGCGGCCAGGACGAGCGCACCACCGATGACGCTGGCCGGCAACAGGGTCGCGTGCCGCGGGCCGACGATGAGACGCATCACGTGCGGCACGACGAGCCCGACGAACATCACGATGCCGGTGAAGGCGACGGCCGCCGCGGTGAGGATCGCGACCAGCACGACCACCTGCCGGCGGACGGTCTCGACGTTGACGCCCAGTGAGGCCGCCTGGATCTCACCGAGGGCCAGCAGGTCGAGCTTGTGCACCAGCAGCATGGCCGCGGCGACACCGGCGACCACCAGCGGCAGCGTCACCCACACGGCGTTCCAGTTCGCGCCCGCGAGCGAGCCCAACTGCCAGAACACAATCTGTTCGCGGGCCGCCGTGGTCGCGATGAACGTCAGATACGAGATGATCCCGAGGGCGAAGGCGTTGATCGCGATGCCGGTGAGCACCAGCATGATCGCCGACGAGGAGCCATCCCGCAGCGAGAGCACGTAGACCGCGGCGGTGGTGATCAGCGCCGCGACGAACGCCGCACCGGCCAGCGCCCACCCGTTGATGCCGACCCCGCCGATGACGATCATCAGGCACGCACCCACGGCGGCACCCGAGGAGACGCCGATGACACCGGGCTCGGCGAGCGGGTTCGCGAGCACCCCCTGCAGCAGGCAGCCGCCGGCGCCGAGGGCGGCGCCGACGATCAGCCCCAATACGATTCGCGGGAACCGCACCACCCACAGCGCGTGCTCACCCTGCGGATGGGTGGGCATCGTGCCGATGTCGAGGCCGAAATGGTGTGCGAGACTGCCGAGTACCTGGGCGGGCGGCACCGGGATCTGGCCGATGGCCGCCGAAGTGATCGCTACGGCGATCGTCGCGACCACCAGGACGACGAGCACGAGCGGGGCCGAGACCCGCCCGGACGTACCGGGGGGCGAGCGTCGGGTGGTCGGGGCCCTCATGTGTAGATCGCGTGACCGAGCGCGCCGATGACCTTGCCGACGTCCGGTCCGAACGACAGCACCTCGGTTTCGTCCATCTGCACCACTCGTCGGGCACGTCCGGCGTTCGTGTCGGAGACACCGGGCAGCGCGAGCACCCCGTCGAGACCGCCGACGGAATCGGCGCCCTGCGTCATCACCAGGATCACGTCGGGATTCGCGCGCAGCAGCGCCTCGGCGGTCACGGCGGTGAACTCGGCGGTGAGGCCTGCGGCGGTACCCGCATCGGTGCCGCCGAGAGCGGAGACGAGATCGTCGGCACCGGAGTTCGGTCCGGCCAACAGCACCAGGTGCGGTCCGCGGATGTAGAGGAAGGCGATCTTCGGGTCGCCGGTGGGGTGCGGGAGCGTGGCCTTGGCCGCGGTGATCTCCGATTCCGTGCGCTTGACGAGCTGTTCGCCGGCCGGCTTCACGCCGAGGGCGGCCGCCACCGACCGGATGAGATCGGCGGTGGTGGCGATGGTGCGGGTCGAGCTGAACGTCACCACCGGGATCTGCGACGCACGGATCGCGTCGACCGCCTGCGGTGGTGTGGTGGCGGCGTCGACGAGGACGACGGTCGGGTTCAGCGCCAGCACCGATTCGGAGTTGAGCTGGTGACCATTGCCGGTGACCACCGGGAGCTTGGCCGCCGACGGGAAGGTCGTCGACTGATCACGCCCCACCACGCGGCTGCCCAGGCCGAGGGCGAACACGATGTTGCCGAGTGTGCCATTGCGGTCGACGGCGATGATGCGACTGGTGTCGGTGACCGTCACCTTGCCGCCGCCGTCGGAATCGACGGTCACCGGCAGGGTGGTCGTGGGAGAGGTGGTCACCGGCGTCACATCCGAGCCCGGCAGCGTCGCGGTCTGCGGGCCACTGCGCAGATGCGAGTCGGCGGTTTGGGAGGACGAGGACTGGTCCATCGGCGCGGTACTGCACGCCCCGACAAGCAGTCCGACGACCGCGAACACCGCGAGCACCAGGATCGCTGTCGTGTTCGTCCGGTCCTGGTGCCGGTGGGGAATGAGATGCTGCTGCCGCACCGATGTCTCCGTTCTCCGGTGGTCGCGCCGCTCGTCACTCGAGCCCGCGCCATTGCCCAGGCTCACCTTAGTCGCGGGCGCGCGGGTGCCGGCGGACCCCGTGGTCAGGGGGTGCTCGGGGTCGGCGTCCTATGGTGGAAGCCATGACTGTGCGTGCCCCACTGCGTCCCGGCAAGCTCTCGCCGATCCGGACCGTTCCCGACTCCATCGAACGTCCGGAGTACGTGTGGAAGCCGAAGGTCAACGAGGGGCACGAACCCTGGGTGCAGACCCCAGAGGTCATCGAGAAGGTGCGCGTGGCGAGCAAGATCGCGGCCAACGCGCTCGCCGAGGCCGGTAAGGCCGTCGCGCCGGGCGTCACCACCGACGAACTCGACCGCATCGCCCACGAGTACATGATCGATCACGGCGCCTATCCATCGACCTTGGGCTACAAGGACTTTCCCAAGTCGTGCTGCACCTCGTTGAACGAGGTGATCTGCCACGGCATCCCCGACTCCACCGTCATCGCCGACGGCGACATCGTCAACATCGACGTCACCGCCTACATCGACGGCGCGCACGGCGACACCAACGCCACCTTCCTCGCCGGAGACGTCTCACAGGAGGCACGCGACCTCGTCGAACGCACCCGCATCGCCACCGAACGCGCCATCAAGGCGGTCAAACCCGGACGCGAACTCAACGTCATCGGTCGCGTCATCGAGGCGTACGCGAATCGCTTCGGCTACACCGTCGTTCGCGATTTCACCGGTCACGGCATCGGCGAGACCTTCCACAACGGGCTCGTCGTGCTGCACTACGACCAGCCGAACGTCGACACCATCCTCGAACCCGGCATGGTGTTCACGATCGAGCCGATGATCAACCTCGGCGGGCTGCCGTGGGAGATGTGGGACGACGGCTGGACGGTGGTCACCGTCGACAAGAAGTGGACCGCCCAGTTCGAGCACACCCTCGTCGTCACCGAGGATGGCGCGGAGATCCTCACCATCCCCGACAACTGATCCACCCGCTCTCCGCCCGAGGCACGGGGACGCGTCACACGCTGCGGGCACCGCCCTCGACGTGGATGGTCTCACCCGAGACGAAACCCGCGGTGAGCAGCCACTGTGCAGCGTCGACGATGTCGTCGACGGCTCCCACCCGCCCCGCCGGGATACCCTCGGCGACACCGGAGAAGAACGCGTCACGATCGGACTCGGGCATACCGTCCCAGGTGCCCGAGTCGACGATGCCCGGCGAGATCGCGTTGACCCGCACCGGTGCGAGTTCGACAGCGAGGTGACTGACGGCGAATGCGACGGCACCGTTGGTGATCCCCATCACCGCGTATCCCGGTGCCGGCTTCCACGCCGCGACACCGGAGAACAGCGTGATCGAGCCGGACGCGGGCATTCTCGGCCCGAAGTGCTTGGCCACCAGCATCGGGCCGATCACCTTGGCCTCGAAGGCGGTCACCGTCGCGTCGTGGTCGAGATCGCGGACCGCCACGTTGTGATGGGCGGCGGCGGTCGACACGATGTGATCGACGGCGCCCAGCTCCGCCGCGGCAGCGGCGATGGACGCCTCGTCGGTGACATCGATCGCCACTGCCCGGCCGTTGTCGAGGTCGGTGATCGCCGACTGCGCCGCGGTGAGATCGCGGGCCCCGATGACCACCGAGGCCCCTGCGGCGTCGGCACGCCGGGCGATCGCGAGTCCGAGGTGCTTGGCACCGCCGATGACGAGAACAGTGGTACCGGACAGGGATTGGTTCATCACATACTCCTTGGACGTGGGTAGGCTGGACGCGGTTTACGGTATGGATTTGATACCGGTATCTTCAACGAAACCGTCGGCGACCAGCGCGATCGCCGGCGGTGTCCGCCGACGAGAGGGGTGTGGGTGTCCAAGGCCTACAACGTGATGGCCCCGACCTGCCCGAGCCGGGTGGTGTTGCACCGCATCGGCGCGCGCTGGACGGTCTTCGTGGTCACCGCACTCGCCGATGGTCCGATGCGATTCAGTGCGCTCAAGGCGCATATCGCGGGAATCACCCCCAAGGTGCTCACCGAAACCCTGCGAGCGCTGGAGTTCGACGGACTCGTCGCACGCACCGATCACGGTGGTCAGCCGCCGCGCGTGGAGTACTCGCTGACCGAGCTCGGCCGCTCGCTGCTGGTCCCGTTGGCCGCGGTGCGTGCGTGGGCCGAGGAACACGTCCCCGAGGTCGAGGCGGCCAATGCCCGGGCGGCGGCGCCGGAAGGACCGCGATGACCGGGGTGCCGGGGACGAGTGGACTGGCAGGGGCCGTGCTGATCGGCGGCACCAGCTCGGATGCGGGTAAGAGCCTGCTCGTGGCGGGTCTGTGCCGGGCGCTGGCACGCCAGGGTGTGCGGGTCGCGCCGTTCAAGGCCCAGAACATGTCGAACAACTCGGTGGTCACCCTCGACGGGGGCGAGATCGGCCGGGCCCAAGCACTGCAGGCCTACGCCTGCGGGTTGGAACCATCGACGCGGTTCAACCCGGTTCTGCTCAAACCCGGGGGCGATCGCCGGTCGCATGTCATCGTGCGTGGCCGGCCCGCCGGTGATGTCGGCGCCGCCGACTACTTCACCCGACGTACCCGGCTGCTCGAGGTGGTGACCGACGAATTGCGGTCCCTCCGCGAAGAATTCGACGTGGTCATCTGCGAGGGGGCGGGCTCGGTCGCCGAGATCAACCTCCGCGACACCGACATCGCGAACATGGGCCTCGCACAGGCCGCCGACCTCCCGGTGTTGCTGGTCACCGACATCGACCGCGGCGGATCGCTGGCGCACCTGTTCGGCACCACCGCGATCCTCGGCGCCGACGACCAGTCGCGGATCGCCGGGTATGTGATCAACAAGTTCCGTGGCGATCCGGCGATCCTCGCGCCCGGGATCGAGCAGGTGCGACAGATCACCGGCCGCCCGACGCTCGGTGTGCTGCCCTTCGATCCGGACCTGTGGATCGACGCCGAGGACTCGCTGGCGAGCCCGGTCGGCCGACGGGTCGGTCCGCCCGAGACCAACCCGGTCATCGGGGTGGACGGCGGCGTCGGGTCGCGCCTGCGGGTCGCGGCGATCCGCTTGCCGCGCA
>NZ_MVPX01000169.1:0-14321 GCF_002043085.1 Gordonia sp. i37
GGCCCCCGCCGCCGATCTGGCCGTCCTCCCGGGCACCCGGGCGACGCTCGCGGACCTGGCCTGGCTGCGCGCGCGGGGCATCGATGCCGCGCTGATCGCCCGGGCCGCCGCCGACCGCCCGACGCTGGCCATCTGCGGTGGATTCCAGATGCTCGCGCATCGCATCGTCGACGGGATCGAATCCGTCGCGGGTCCATCGGCGGTCGACGGTCTGCAGATCTTCGACATCGACGTCGCCTTCGGTACCGACAAGGTGGTGCGGCGGGTGTCCGGATCGGCGGCCGGGCACCGTATCGAAGGCTATGAGATTCATCACGGACGGGTGGTGCGCTCGGCAGAGACGGGGTGGCTCGTCGACGACGCCGAGGGTCCGGAGGGAGCGCGACGCGGGGCGACGTACGGCACACACTGGCACGGGCTTCTCGCCTCCGACGGGTTCCGCCGGGATTTCCTCCGCGAGGTGGCGGCGAGGTCGGGGATACCCGATTTCGCACCCGCCGCCGATATCAGCGTCGATGCGATACGCAGCGCCCAGGTCGACCGGATCGCCGATCTGGTGTCGGCTCATCTGGACCTCGACGAGCTCGTCGAGATCGTGCGGTGCGGCGCCGACCCGGGACTGCCGACGATCAGACACTCCCTCCAACAGAGGACGCGTTGAGCCACGCGCGACGTGGGCGATCACCTAGGCTGAGCCGGTGGAGACTGAACAGCGCACGGTGGACGTCGGCGAGTTGACCTTCGACGTCACCGTGGGAGGACCCGACCGGGGGCCGTGGGTGCTGCTGCTGCACGGATTCCCGGTGAACGGACAGTGTTACGACGCTGTCGTGCCCCGCCTGCACGAGGCGGGTTTGCGGACGATCGTGCCGAATCAGCGCGGCTACAGCCCCGGGGCGCGTCCGAGCGAGGTCGCCGCCTACCGCATCGATCACCTCGTCGCCGACGCCATCGGAATCCTCGACGCGATGAACGTGCACTACGCACTGCTCGTCGGCCACGACTGGGGCGGGCTGGTCGCCTGGCATCTGGCATCGCGCTATCCCGACCGCTTCACCGGTTTCGTCGCGGTCTCCACCGGTCATCCCTCGGCCACCCGGGACTCCCTGGCAAGCAGTGACCAGCGTGAGAGATCCTCCTACATCAAGGATTTCATCGCCGACGGTGCCGAGGAGAAACTCCTGGCCCGTGGCGGCGTGCTGCTGCGTCGCGCCGGGGTGACCGCCGAGGAACTCGAACCGCTCAAGGAACCGGGAGCGCTGACCGCCGGACTCAATTGGTACCGCGCGAACTTCACCGGCGACATCGCCAAGACCATGTCGTGCGGGCCGGTCGAGATCCCGACGACCATGGTCTGGAGCGACGGCGATGCGGCTCTGGGTCGTGAGCAGGCCGAGCGCAGCGGACGATATGCCTACTCCGACTTCAGGTTCTGTGTCCTGCCCGGCATCGACCACTGGATTCCGCAGAAGGCGCCTGCCGAACTCGCCAGCGAGATCAGCCTGCGCTCGGCGGTGTTCTGAGGTCCGGGAGCCCGTCGGTACCCGGACCTCGGCCGGTCACGAGCGCCGGTTGGTTCACGAGCGCAGCGTCACCAGTCGAGGTCGAGTCCGAGTAGTGCGTTCTCCAGGACCTCGGGCATCGCCGGATGAATCCAGTACTGACCGCGCGCCATCTCGGCTGCACCCAGCCCGAAGGACATCGCCTGGATCACCGGCTGGATCACCGTGGGTGCCTGCGGGCCGATGATGTGGGCGCCCAACAGCTTTCCGGTACCTCGTTCGGCGATCAGTTTGCAGAACCCGGTGGTGTCCTCCATCGCCCAGCCGTACGCGACGTCGCCGTAGGCCTGGACCTTGACGGTCACGTCCCAGCCGGCCTCGCGGGCCTGTGCCTCGGTGAGTCCGACCGCGGCGATCTGCGGGTGGGTGAACACCGCGGCGGGCACGTAACGGTGATCGAAGGACACCAGATCGCTTGCCTGCCAACCCTTCAGGAGATTGGCCTGCACGACGCGTTCTTCGTGGTTGGCGACGTGCTTGAGCTGATAGGGCGAGCTCACATCGCCCAACGCCCAGACCTTCGCCGCGTCGGTGCGGCCGTGCTCGTCGACGACGACCCGGCCGTCGTCGGACAACTCGAGTCCGATCGTCGCAAGTCCCAACCGATCCCCGTTGGGCTCGCGGCCCACGGCCACCAGCAACACGTCGGCCTCCAGGGACGGGCCGTCGGCGGTATGCACCCGCACGCCGCCGCCGGGTAGGTTCTCCGCGCCGGTGACGGCGGTGTCGAGGTGCACATCCCAACGGTCCCCGGCGATTTCGGTGAATCGCTCGGAGACCGAATCATCGAGTTTGCGCAGCAGCCGTGGTCCACGCGCAACGATCGTCACGTCGGTGCCCAACGCCCCGAAGACATGGGCGAACTCCGCGGCGATGTAGCCGCTGCCCAGGATGATCATGCGACGAGGCAGTTCCTCGAGGCGCATGACGTCGTTGTTGGTGTGGTAGCGCACCCCGGAGGCGGCGATGACGGCGGGGATCGTCGCCCGCGACCCGGCGGCGATGACCACCTCGTCGGCGAGTACCACCGCGTCGTCGGTCACCAGACGGTAGCGGCCGGCGTCGTCGCGGCCGTCGAACTCGACGTGCGCGTCGTAGACCGTGATGTTGTCGCAGTCCTCCACGCGATAACGCTTGCCGCCCTGGGAGATCGGATCGATCCGCCCGAACACCCGCGAGACGATCGCGGGCCAGTCGACCCCGGCGACGCGCGAGTCGACGCCGTACTTGCCGCCGTGCGCGGCGATCTCGGCGACCTCCGAGGAGTAGACGAACATCTTGGTCGGGATGCATCCGACGTTCAGGCAGGTGCCCCCGTAGACGCCCTCCTCGAAAATGGCGATGCTCCGGTCGGCGAATCGCTCGTCGGGCAACGAGTTCCCGCTACCCGACCCGATGATCGCGAGATCGACATGCGCGGTGGTGGTGGTGTCGATGGTGGTGTCGGGCACGGGGCCGGTCACCGTCCTTTCGTGGTCGTGGCAACGTCGAGTGTCCTCGTGAGCCAGGTATCGACCTCCCGGTAGGCCTGCTCGCGCGAGTGGGCGACCGACAGGAAGACGTCGTGGCGGGCGTCGGTGATGGGGACGGTCGTCACGCGGTTGCCCAGTGATCCGCTCCATGCGGCGATCTGGGTGACGTCGAGGACGGCGTCGGCGGCGTCGATCGCCGTCGAGTAGCTGCGGCTGAAATGTGTTTTGTCCGAACGCAGGACGAGCGCCGGTACGCCGATGTCGATGCCATGGTGCAGGCGGCGCTGCGCGGTGCGCACCGCGTTGAGGAAACCGAAGGTGACCGGGAAGCCGCCCATGGGCTTGCGCTCGAGGTCGTAACTCCACTCACCGTTGGCGCTGTCGTGCAGGCTCTCGCCGTACGCGGCCGAGAGTTCCTGCGGGATAACGGTTTTCGGCCGGACGGCGGCGACGGTCTTGATCAGCATGCTCACCGGATACGTGCGCAGCAGTGCCTCGCCCTGCAGATCCAGCCACGGACTGTTCAACATCAGTCCGGCGATGCGCTGGTGGCGCTCGGAGTCATTGCGCCGCAATCGATCCAGCCACATCGCTGCGATCAGTCCGCCGGTGGAATGCGCGCCGACGATGATCGGTGTGTCGGCGCCGAGCTCGCCGACGATGAGGTCGATCGCCGCATCGAGTTCCTCGTCGTAGACCTGCAGATCGGTGGCGTAGTGCGGCGTGTGGTGCGACTCGAGTGACCGGCCGCACTTGCGCAGATCGATCGCGTAGAACGCATAACCGAGGTCGGCGAAGTGGTCGGCGAGCGGCTCGTGGAAGAAGTAGTCGGTGAACCCGTGGATGTAGATCACCGCGCCGTGCTCGGCGTGGCGGTCGGCAGCCGGGCGTCGCACGAGCGTCGCGGTGATCGGATCCTCGTCGTCGGGATCGGGCCACAGCGCGATGGTCGCCACCTCGTACCGGTCGAGGAACCGGTCGGGCTGCCACTCGGGCGTGTCGGTGTTGATGGATTTCGGGGTGGTGGACTGCTGGGTAGAGGACTTCTGTGGAGTGAACTGATCGGCGCTGTCGGCACGGGCGCGGGAAGACGTCACGAATCCACTCTAGGCCGCTGGTGGGAGGTCCTCGTCGATGTCGCCCAGCCCACAGTTGCGCGGAGTGCTTGTGGCCGGGCGCCACCGATGGGGGAGAATGGCTGTCACGAGAGAGGGCGAGGGTCGTCCCGGCTGCGTGAATTGGGGTCCAGGTGTCTCAAACGGTGATCAAGACGGATGTGGCGTTGGTGGGCGCGGGCATCATGAGCGCGACGCTTGGCGCACTGTTGCGCCAGCTCGAACCCAGTTGGTCGATCAGTCTGTTCGAGCGGCTCGACGCCGCTGCCGCGGAGAGCAGCGACCCGTGGAACAACGCGGGCACCGGCCACTCGGCGCTGTGCGAGTTGAACTACACCCCCAAGACCGCCGACGGCGACGTCAACATCGACAAGGCGCTCAACATCAACGAGCAGTTCCAGGTTTCCCGCCAGTTCTGGTCGCACGCCGTCGACAACGGCATCCTCACCTCGCCCGACGAGTTCATCAATCCGATCCCGCATGTGAGCTTCACCCATGGCCAGGCCGGTGTGGACTACCTGCGCAAGCGTCACGAGCGGCTCTCGAGCCAGGTGCTGTTCGAGGGCATGGAGTTCATCGACGACCCCAGCGAATTCACCAAGCGGCTGCCGCTGATGTCCATCGGGCGCGATTTCTCCGATCCGGTCGCACTCAACTGGTTCACCGACGGCACCGACGTCGACTTCGGCGCGCTGACCCAGCAACTGCTGAACTTCGTGAGCCAGGGCGGCGACATCCACTTCGGGCACGCGGTGACCAACCTCGACAAGCAGTCCGACGGCAGCTGGATCGTCAAGCTCAAGAACCGCCGCACCGGCGAGAAGTGGTCGGTGCATGCGAAGTTCGTGTTCGTCGGGGCCGGTGGCGGGGCGCTGCACCTGCTGCAGAAGTCGGGGATCGCCGAGGCCAAGGGATTCGGCGGCTTCCCGGTGTCGGGTGAGTTCTTCCGGTGCACCAATCCGGATCTCATCGACCAGCACCAGGCCAAGGTGTACGGCCAGGCGGCGGTCGGTGCGCCCCCGATGTCGGTGCCGCACCTCGACACCCGCGTCATCAACCACAAGAAGGGGCTGTTGTTCGGCCCGTACGCGGGATGGTCGCCGAAATTCCTCAAGAGCGGCAAGATCACCGATCTGCCCGCGTCGGTCAAGCCGGGCAACCTGATCCCGATGATGTCCATCGCGCCCAAGGAGTTCGGGCTGCTCAAGTACCTGATCAGCGAACTCGCCGCGAGCCCGGCCGATCGGGTCAAGACGCTGCAGGAGTTCGTGCCGCGCGCGCTCGGATCGGACTGGGAGCTGATCACCGCCGGTCAGCGTGTCCAGGTGATCCGCAAGACGGGTGCGGGCGGCTCGCTGGAATTCGGCACGGCCGTCGTCGCCGCCGGTGACGGCACGATCGCGGGTCTGCTCGGTGCGTCGCCCGGTGCGTCGACCGCGGTGCCCGCGATGCTCAACGTCCTCGAGCAGTGCTTCCCGACCGAGTACCGGTCGTGGACACCGAAGCTCACCGAGATGATCCCGTCGTTCGGCCAGAAGCTCTCCGACAACCGCGACCTGTTCCGGCAGGTGTGGGGCTGGACCAGCGCGAGCCTGCAGCTGACCGGCAACGCACCGCTGATCACCGGCGACGACCCGGTGGCCACGACTGCGGGGTGACCGACCCCACGGCGGTCTGAGATAGTTGGCGACATCATGACGTCATCGAGCCCGCGTACCTACCGCCTGCAGTCCCGACCGGCCGCCGACCTCGACCCCACCACGCTCTACCGCATCCTGAGGTTGCGGGTCGACGTGTTCGTGGTCGAGCAGGCATGTCCGTATCCGGAACTCGACGGCCGTGACCTCGAGCCGTCGACGCGCCACTTCTGGTGTGTCCCCGATGACGAGGCAAGCGCCGACACGGTGGCCGCGACGCTGCGGCTGATGCAGGACGGGTCCGACGCCGACGGTCGACCGGAATTCCGGATCGGCCGGGTGTGCACCGAGAGATCCCATCGGGGAGAGGGACTGGCCGCACGCCTGTTGTCGGCGGCCCTCGAGGAGGTCGGCGATCATGTGTGCCGCATCGAGGCGCAGACCTATCTGGCGCAGATGTACGCGGCGTTCGGCTTCCGCGCCGACAGTGACGAGTACCTCGAGGACGGCATCCCGCACGTGTCGATGATCCGGGTCGCCGGGAGCGGCCGGTGAGTGCCGAGACGGTGAGTGCAAAGACGGTGAGCCCCGAGACCCTGGTCACCGCGGATCCGACGTCTCGTCCGGTGATCCGCTACCCCTTCACCGCGGTGGTGGGGCAGGAGCGGCTCAAACTTGCACTCATCCTCAGTGCTGTTTCGCCGGGTATCGGGGGTGTACTGATCCGCGGTGAGAAGGGCACCGCGAAATCCACCATCGTGCGCGGACTCGGACCCCTGATCGGCGAGGGACGGGCCGATCAGGCGGGTCGGGTCGTCGAGTTGCCGATCGGGGCCACCGAGGACAGGGTGATCGGGTCGTTGGATCTGACGCGGGTGCTGCGCGACGGCCAGGCCGAGTTCACGCCGGGGCTGCTCGCACGTGCCGACGGCGGTGTGCTCTACATCGACGAGGTCAACCTGCTTGCCGATCATCTCGTCGACGTGCTGCTCGACGCGGCCGCGAGTGGTCGGGTCACCATCGAGCGCGACGGCGTCTCACACACCCAGTCCGCCGACTTCGTCCTCGTGGGCACGATGAACCCCGAGGAGGGCGAACTACGTCCGCAGTTGCTGGACCGGTTCGGACTTGCGGTCGACGTGAGCGCGGGTCGTGATGTGGACGAGCGGGTCGAGATCGTTCGTCGGCGGATGGCGTTCGACGCCGACCCCACTGCATTCGCGGCGGCCTATTCCGATGCCGAAGGCGAACTGGCACAACGGATCGCACACGCCCGCCGACTCGTCGACGGCGTGGAGCTGCCGACCGCGCAACTTCGACGGATCGCCGGTATCTGCGCGCACCTACAGGTCGACGGACTGCGCGGCGACATCGTGGTCGCGCGCACGGCAACGGCCCACGCCGCGTTGCGCGGCGCATCCGAGGTCGACGCCGACGATGTCCGAGTGGCGGTCGAACTCGCACTGCCGCACCGGCGTCGGCGTAACCCGTTCGACGAGTCGGGCCTTGATGATCAGGAGCTCGCCGACGCACTCGCGGCCGGTGACGAAGCGGCGGGCCCCGACGACACCCCGGAACCACCGGATGGCGGTGGGCCGGACGGGAATGCGCCGGCAACCGATCAACCGGATGGGGGTGGTCCGGACGGCTCGGCAGCAGACCCCGCCGAATCATCCATGCTGACTGACGATTCGGCTCCCAGCGATTCGGCTGCCGATGGTTCCGCACCCGCCGAGCCCGATTCCGACGCCTCGGGTCCGACCACCCCGGGACCGCGGCCGGGCGGTGTCTTCGGAGCGCCGACCGACTCGACGACCGCGCCGCGCATGCGCAGACTCACCGTCGCCGGGATCGGCGACGGCGAGCCGGGCCGGCGCTCGGCGGCCCGCAGCCGACGCGGATACACCATCGCCGCGGCGGAATTCGATGCCGGGACGCCGGTCCACCTGTTCGGCACCGTCCTGAATGCCGCCGGCCGGGGGACCGAGGAGGACGGACGAGTGCGGGTGCGTCGAGAGGACCTGCGCGGTGCCCATCGGATCGGGCAGGAGAGCAACCTCGTCGTCTTCGTCGTCGACCTGAGTGGATCGATGACCGCTCGCCGCAGGCTCGCAGTGGTCAGCGAGTTGTGTGTGGATCTGCTGCGCGACTCCTACACCCGACGGGATCGGGTGGCGGTGATCGTCGCCCGCGGTGCCCGCGCCGAACTGGTCGTCCCGCCGACCAAGTCGGTCGACATCGCCGTGCGCCGGCTGTCGTCGGTCCGGACCGGAGGACGCACCCCGCTGGCCGAGGGTCTGCTGGCCGCCGAGGAGCTGATCGCCCGAGGCCGCCGCATCGAACCCCAGCGACGTCCACTGCTCGTGGTCCTGACCGACGGGCGCGCCACCGCCGGGCCCAACGCCGCGCCACGCGCGCGTGCTGCGGCCGCGTCGATCGGACGGCAGGGAATCGACGGGGTCGTCGTCGACTGCGAGCAGGGAATGGTGCGTCTCGGCCTGGCCGCTGATCTCGCCGCCCACCTGCGCGCCGATCTGATCCCGATGGACGAGCTGGGTGTGGCGGCCCTCGGCCGATCGGTGCGCCCGAACACGGCACCGGCGGCGCGGATCGGTCCGCCCGCCGCCTGAGCGCACACCGCCGGCACGCCGTCCGGACGGCCGCACCGCCGCGCCGGACGTGACACCCTGGACACACAACCGGATTCGATCGGCGAACAAGGAGTAGGCACGTGCCGCAAGGCGTCCCCACCGCGATACCCGACGACGGGCTCACCACCCGACAGCGACGGAACATGCCGGTCCTGGCCGTGCACACCGGCGACGGCAAGGGCAAGTCGACGGCGGCATTCGGGATGGCGATGCGCGCATGGAACGCCGGCATGAAGGTGGCGGTGTTCCAATTCGTCAAGAGCGCAAAATGGCGGGTCGGCGAGGAGTCGGCGCTGACCGCGCTCGGCGAACTCCATGAGTCCACCGGGCAGGGCGGGCCCGTCGAATGGCACAAGATGGGACAAGGGTGGTCGTGGCTGCGCGCCAACACCGACGCCGCCGAGGATCACGCCGAGGCCGCCCGCGCGGGGTGGGCGGAGATCGCACGCCGGCTCGCCGCCGCCGAACACGACTTCTACGTCCTCGACGAGTTCACCTACCCGTTGCACTGGGGGTGGATCGACACCGACGACGTCGTGACCGCGTTGCGGGAGCGGCCCGGACGCCAGCACGTGGTGATCACCGGTCGTCGCGCCCCGCAGGCACTCATCGACTCCGCCGACCTCGTCACCGAGATGCACAAGATCGCCCACCCCATGGACGCCGGACGCAAGGGGCAGAAGGGCATCGAATGGTGACCGGCCCAGCCTCGATCCCCGCCGTGGTGATCGCCGCGCCCGCCTCGGGTAGCGGCAAGACCACGGTGACCACCGGCCTGATCGGGGCACTGCGGGCCGCCGGGCACCGCGTCGCGCCGTTCAAGGTCGGCCCCGACTACATCGACCCCGGCTACCATGCCGTGGCCGCAGGCCGCACCGGACGCAACCTCGACCCGAACCTCGTCGGTGCCGACCTCATCGCGCCGCTGTTCTCCTGGGGCACCCGCGGTGCCGACATCGCCGTCGTGGAGGGGGTGATGGGCCTGTTCGACGGCCGCATCACCGGCATCGGTGCCGACGGTTCCCATGACCCCGACGGTGGTGACCGCGTCGGGGGTGATCCCGATGGCGCCGACCCGAACGGCATCGGCTCCACCGCGCATGTCGCCGCACTGATCGGCGCCCCGATCATCCTGGTGGTCGACGCCGCCGGACACAGCCAGTCGCTGGCCGCACTGTTACACGGCTTCCTCGGCTTCTCGCCGACAGCCCGGATTGCCGGGGTCATCCTCAACCGGGTCGGCTCTCCCCGGCACGAGGCGGTGCTCCGCCAGGCGTGTCGTCGCGTGGGACTTCCGGTCTTCGGTGTGCTGCACCGTGATCCGAGCCTCACGGTGCCCTCACGGCATCTCGGCCTCATCCCGGCCGCCGAACGCAGCGCCGACGCGGTCGCCGCGGTGGCGGCGATGACCGCGACCGTGTCGGCGGGTCTGGACGTTCCCGCGATCGTCGCCGCCGCACGTACCCGCACCGCACAGTCGGCGCCGGCGTGGTCACCCGACGACACGCTCGCCGAGGTCCGCGGCCCCACCGATCCGCCCGCGGCCAAGCCGATCATCGCGGTCGCCGCCGGTGCGGCATTCACCTTCGGCTACGCCGAACACGCGGAGATGCTGCGGGCCGCAGGCGCCGAGACCATCGACATCGACCCACTGATCGACCTGCTCCCCGACGGAACCGCCGGCGTCGTCCTCGGCGGTGGATTCCCCGAGGAACACGCCGCAGAGTTGTCGTCGAACGCACCTCTGCGCGAGGACATCAATGAGCTCGCCCGGTCCGGTGCGCCGATCCACGCCGAATGCGCCGGACTGCTCTATCTGTGTCGCGAACTCGATGGACATCCGATGGCCGGGGTGATCGACGGTGTCGGGCGGTTCGGTCCGCGCCTGACCCTCGGCTACCGTGACGCTGTCGCCGTCGCCGACTCGGTGTTGTACCCGGCGGGCAGTCGGGTGACCGGCCACGAGTTCCATCGATCGACTGTCGAACTCGTTGCGGCACAACCTGCCTGGGCGTGGCGTGACGGCACGGCGCGGCCGGCCACCGACGGCATCGGGGCGGGCTCGGTCCACGCGTCGTATCTACACGTGCATCCGGTGGCGGTGCCGCGCGCGATCCTCCGGTTCGTTCGGGCCGCCGAACGTCGCGCAACACAGCGGGTCTCGCCGAACACACCTGCGGGAATCCGGCCCCGAGAGCCGCACATCGCGACCCGACGACGAGAGGAGAGCAGCCATGCCGGCCCATGAGGTGACCAAGGCCCTCGACGCACTCGCGTCGCACGGCGTCGACAACCCCGACATCCTGCGGGATCTGCTCGAGGCGGTGCTCCTCGTCGGGCAGGGGCTCGAACTCGACCATGCGCTGCAACGGATCGTCGAGGTCGCCGTGGGCGTGGTCGACGCCCAATACGGTGCCCTCGGTGTCCGGGGCCCCGACGGCGGCCTCAGCGAGTTCGTCTGGACCGGGATCACGCCGCAACAACGGGCGCTGATGGGGGCGTTGCCGGTCGGCCGCGGCGTGCTCGGGGTGCTGATGGACGATCCGCACGTGCTGCGAGTCCCCGACCTCGCCAAACACCCTGCGTCGGTGGGATTCCCGCCGCACCATCCGCCGATGACCACCTTCCTCGGCGCCCCGGTGATCATCCGCGGGTCCATCTACGGTCGGATCTATCTGACCGAGAAACGAGGCGGCGCTGGGTTCTCCGAACTCGACGAGACACTCGTCGCGGTCCTCGCGGTGGCAGCCGGGATCGCCGTCGACAACGCGCAACTGTTCGAGCGCGCCCGCACCCGACACCGGTGGATGCAGATCCTGGTGCGACGCGGATCCGAGCCGCTCGCCGGAATCGCGTTGTCGGACACCCTGTCCCGGATGTGCTCGGATGTGCGTGAACTCGTCGGTGCCGTCGACGTGTACCTGATCACCGACGAGGAAGGCGAACTGGCGGTGGAGGGCGCCACCCGCACCGGACTCGATCCGAGCGTGCTGAAGGTGCCGTCCTCGTCGGAGATGACGGTGCTACCCGCCGACGAGGTGGGCCCGGACCTGGCCGCCCGGGGTGCTCGATGGGTGACGCTGCAGCCGTTGCACCGGGCCTCGGGGACCTTCGGGTGGGTGGTCATCACCTCCGAACGCAAGCCGTTCTGGGAGGAAGAGGAGATCTCGGGTCTCGCCGGTGTCGCCGAGATCGTCTCCCTGGCCGTCGTGTACGCCGAACAGCAGCAGATGGCACGCGACCTCGAGGTTCTCGAAGACCGCCACCGGATCGCACGCGACCTCCACGATCACGTCATCCAGCGGCTCTTCGCCATCGGCATGTCCGTGCAGACCCTGCAGGCAGCCCGGGAGAACGGGGCCTGCTCCGTCGACGACTCGGTCAGCAACCGCCTCGAGCAGGTGATGACCGACCTCGACCGGACCATCGCGCAGATCCGCACGTCGATCTTCGACCTGCAGACCGTCTCCGGTCACCACGACACCTCGACGCTGCGCCGGCGCGTACTCGACATCGTCTCCGAGTTGTCGGCCCATGCGCCGATCGCCCCGAGTGTGCAATTCGTCGGACCGGTCGACACCGTCGTGCCCGACACGCTTGGTCCGCACATCGACGCGGTGCTGCGTGAGGGATTGTCGAATGCGTTGCGGCACTCCGGCGCCGAACACATCTCGGTGTCGGTCAGCGCCGACGACGTCCTGCGCGTGGAGATCAGCGACGACGGTGTGGGCATCGACAAGTCGGTCACCTATCGCGGACTGGCCAATCTCACCCGTCGCGCCGAGGAATGTGACGGGACCTTCGACATCGACACCCGGGGCGGAACATCCCACGGCCACGGTGGCACGACACTGACCTGGTCGGTGCCGCTGACCCCGGCCTGAGGCGGCTGCGGGCCGTCTCAGGCCTTGCCGTCGCGGATCTTGGTGGCCATCACCGCGACCTGGGTGCGGCGCTGCATGTCGAGCTTGGCCAGGATGCGCGAGACGTAGTTCTTGATCGTCTTCTCCGCGAGGAACATCTTCTGCGCGATCTGCCGGTTGGTCAGGCCGTCGCCGATCAGATTGAAGACCTCGCGTTCCTGATGGGTCAACTCCGCGAGCGGGTCGGCCTGCGACTTGCCGTCCCGGAGCTTGGCCAGCAGGGCGGCGGTGCTGCGGTCGTCGAGCAGCGACCCGCCGCGACCGACGGTGCGAACCGCGGCCACCAGGTTGCGGCCGAGGATCTGTTTGAGAACGAAACCCGATGCGCCGGCGAGCACCGCCGCGAGCAACGCGTCGTCGTCGGCGTAGCTCGTCAGCATCAGACAGCGCACCGACGGATCGACTGCGCGCACATCACGACAGAGCTCCACCCCGTTGCCGTCGGGCAGCCGGACGTCGAGGACGGCGACGTCGGGTCGGGCGGCGAGGATGCCGACCCGCGCCTCGGCGACCGTCGCCGCCTCACCGACCACCTCGATGTCCTCGGCGGTGCCGAGGAGATCGCGCAGTCCGCGCCGGACGAGCTCGTGGTCGTCGACGAGGAACACCCGCACGGGGTGTTCGGGACCGGCCTCGGATGGCTCCGCGGCGGTCGGGGTCTGGGGTGTCGGCGTCGGTGTCGGTGTCGGTGGCGCGGCCGGCGGTGCGGCGGGGGTGGCCTGGGATGGGCGCGGGTCTGTGGCCATGACTCGAAATTACCGCACCCGACGCCGCAGAACGCGACGTCGGTCCCCACTCATCCGGGACCTTCGGCTCACGTGGGACTGGTGAGGTTTCGCAAGAGTGGAACCCACGGGTACGCAAATCGCCAACTTAGGAGCTGCGAAGTGACAACCCTGATCGGATCCGCGAGCGACACCGGGATGACCGGGTCGGACCTGCTGCGCGAACTGCTGCCGGTCTGTGAGGCAGAGGTCGAGCGTCATATGAAGATGACCAAGGACTGGCATCCGCACGACTACGTGCCGTGGGACGACGGTCGCAACTTCGCCGCCCTCGGCGGCCTCGACTGGGACCCCGAACAGTCCAAGCTGTCCGAGGTGGCCAAGGCCGCGATGATCACCAACCTGCTCACCGAGGACAACCTGCCGTCCTATCACCGGGTGATCGCCGAGAACTTCACCCTCGACGATGCGTGGGGTTTCTGGGTGGGGCGTTGGACCGCCGAGGAGATGCGGCATTCAACGGTGATGCGTGACTATCTCGTCGTCACGCGCGGCGTGGATCCCGTGGAACTCGAAGAGACCCGCATGCAGCACATGACGCACGGATTCAATCCGCTGCCCGAGGACGACGGTCAGCGCGACCACAGCTTCGACATGCTCTTCGCGGTCAGCTACGTCAGCTTCCAGGAACTCGCGACCCGGGTGAGCCATCGCAACACCGGCAAGGCCTGCGGTGACCCGATCGCCGATCGCATGCTGGCG
Organism: Gordonia sp. i37; assembly: GCF_002043085.1. Classification (NCBI taxonomy): domain Bacteria; kingdom Bacillati; phylum Actinomycetota; class Actinomycetes; order Mycobacteriales; family Gordoniaceae; genus Gordonia; species Gordonia sp. i37. The sequence continues at coordinate 13,848 of NZ_MVPX01000169.1, forward strand.
CGCGTGGCCGCCGACGAGAACCTGCACATGCTCTTCTACCGCAACATCGTCGCCGGCGCGCTCGACCTCGTCCCCGATCAGGCGATGTGTGCGATCTACGGCATCGTGTCGAACTTCCAGATGCCCGGCGCCACCATGCCGAACTTCCGACGCAACGCCGTCCTGATCGCCAAGGGCGGTATCTACGATCTCCCGCAACACCTTTCGGAGGTGGTGATGCCGGTGCTGCGCAAGTGGCGCATCTTCGAGCGCGACGACTTCGGCCCACTCGGCCAGATGTATCGCGACAAGCTCGCCGACTATCTCCAGGAGATGAACGTCAAGGTCGAGAAGTTCGAGCGCGCCCGCGAACGAGCGCTCGAACGCGAGGAGCGCAAGGCCAGGGCCGGCGCATGACGGTGATCGACAACCCGCGGAACCTGTTGGCCGACACCGGCGATGGTTGTGGACAGTGTTGCGGCTCCCCCCCCCCCC
>NZ_MVPX01000017.1:0-5656 GCF_002043085.1 Gordonia sp. i37
AGGCCGCTCACGCTGCGGATTCACCACGTTGCCCGTCGACGAGGTGGACGTCGACACGGTCGGTGGGGTGTAGGTCGGTGCGGGGTGGGGAGGCACCACAGCGCTGCTGCCGCCCGACGGCGACGACCCCGACGGGGATGACGAGGACGATCCGGACGAACCAGGCGACTGGCTGCCGCTTTCGGTCGGCTGCGTCATTGAGCAGCACGTGAACCAGATCCCGCCGCCGGTGGGGCCGGTCCCGCTCGGCGGCGAGGCAACGGCCACCCCGACCCCGGCGCCGACCATCAGCATCAATGTGGCGAGCAGCGTGAGTAACGGCACACGTCGATGCCGACGCGGCGTCGGTGTGCGGTGCCGTCCCATCGCTGGTCTCTCCTGCTGTCGTCGGGTGGATCTCTCGATTTCCGAGTGATCCATCACTGTCCGCACGGCCGTGTTTGCCTCGTATTCACCGATCTGTGACTGTAGGATCACAGACTGATCACGGCCAATGGACCCCTGTCACAGTGACTGTGATCAACACCACAAAAGCTTCAGGAGTGCTGGCTGTGCGGCTGAAGTGGTTCCCGAGGACACGGCCGTGCGAAATTTGATGATAGCTGCCGTTGCGGAATCTCGGGTTTACGGTCTTTAATGTTTGCAAATGCAAGTTTCAGGTTTCGGAGAAGGTATGACGTCACGAGGCGATGAACGGCCCGCGGGTTCGACGACGGGGGCGATCGACAAAGACAAGCCGGTCGACACCGACCCCGGCCTGTTCGCGCGCAGATTGGAAGAGCTGTTCCGCACGGTGCCGGGGCCCAATGGCCGCGCGTACAGCGCCAAGGCGATCGCGGCGCGATCGACCGAGCGCGGATTCCGACTCGGCGAGTCCTACCTGAGCCAGTTGCGCTCGGGTAAGGCCAAGTCGCCGTCGTTCCGTACCGTCGAGGGGATCGCGGCCGCGTTCGGCGTGGACGTGCACTACTTCCTCGAGGATCGGGCGGCCCAGCGCACCCGGGACGAGATCGACCTGATGCGCCTGCAAGCCGACACGAACGTGCAGCTCGCGGCGTTCCGTCTGGCCGGTCTGTCCAGCGATTCGGTGACCGTGGTCAACGAGCTCATCAAGGTTCTGCGCGAGCAGCAGGGGCTGCCGAAGGATCCGCCGGATATCGTGGCAGCGGGGTTGACCGAAGAGCAGGCCGATGCGCGGCTGCGCGTAGTCGGCGGCAAGGAGATCGAGGACTGATCTCCGTCGTCGCCGCGGGCCCGCTCCGCCACGACGAGGAGGGGTGTCCGATGCGCAGTTCGCGCGAGATGTGGACGCTGTGCCGTTCGGTACTCGCCCCGCTCGACCTCGACCTGCCGCTCGATGTCGATCAGCTCTGCGACCGCTTCGGCGAACGCAGGGGACGGCCGATCCGCCTCATCGCACACCCGCTTCCGGCGGGAGTGCCCAATGGGGTATGGCTGGCCGCCGAAGACGCCGACTACTTCTTTCACCAGGTCAACACCACACGCTGGCATCGTGATCAGATCGTCATCCACGAGTTCGCGCATCTCATCGCCGGCCATCAGATGCTCGCCAGCATGCCGGAGGTGCTCGCCGGGCTCAGTGACGCCGACGCCGACTCGTCGCTGCGCGGTACCTGCTACGACGACGACCGCGAACGGGAGGCCGAGACCCTGGCGTCGATGATCCTCACGTGGGCGGCCAAGGCCAGCGACGGCGTCGGGCACAGTTCCGCCGACCCGGAGATCCGCGGGCTGCAGCGCCTCCTCGGAGGCCACAAGGGGTGGCTGTGATGTCGGTGCATCCGTTGGCCGCCGAGGTCCTCGCCACGCGATGGCTGACGGCGCCGGCGGTGATCAACGTGCTCGCGCTGGTCATCTTCGCCGCGGCGTTGTGCTGGCGGATCGACCAACTCCGTCGGCACGGCGGTGGCTTGCAGGCCCTCGCCATGACGGTGGCGGTCACGGCACTGACCCTGGCCTTCGTCGTCGACAACGACTCGGTCGCGCACACCCTCGACGACTGGTTGTTCGCCGGGGCCTCCCGGGTTGTCCTGTACGGCCTGCTGGCGCTGGGCGTGGCCGCCCTGATCGTCGTGTTCTTCTATCCCGGCCGCTCGGTGACCCGGGAACGGCGTGCCGGCGTCGAGGCCATCCCGCTCGTCGCCGCGCTGATCGGGCTGCAGGTGACCCTGTCGTTCGTGCCCGCGGAGATGCGCGATGCGTCACTGAGTCATTGGACGCTGACCAACTGGGGTTACGCGCTGTTCTATCTGATCGCCTGCGGCTATCTGGCGTATGGGTTCTTCGCCTGCGTGCGCAGCGTCGCCAAGTATCTGACGCACGCCGACGGGTACATGCGTACCGCGCTGATCCTGCTGATCGCCGGGCTGGGTCTGCTGGCGATCGGCTCGGTCGTGCAGATCGTCTACGTGCTCGGCAACGCGACTGGCGTGATCGACGCGTCGTGGCTGTTGACCCCCAGCCGATGGCTCGAGGTGCTCGGTGTCGTCGGGTTCCTGTTCGGGATCAGTTTCCCGATGCTGCGTTCGAAGTGGCAGGGACTCACCGCGAATCGTCGGCGCCGTCGGGCCGCGCAGGACCTGTTGCCGTTGTGGGAGCTGGTGACCGACGCGGTCCCCGAAGTGGTCCTGCCCGATCCCGGGCGCATGTCGCCGACGGCGCTGCTGCATCGGCGGGTGGTCGAGATCCGGGACGCCCTCGCACAACTGAGCCCGTTCCTCTCCGACGCTTTCGACTACGCGGGTATCGATGTGCGAGCCGGGATGGTGCGGATGGCGGCCGAACGGCGCAAGGCCGAGGGCGTGCGAGCGGGAGCGGTGCGCGCCCTGCTGCCCGCTCTCGACGACGGTCTGGAGGGCGATGCGGCACCGCTGCTCGAACTGTCCGCGGCGGTCGCGGCCCTGCCCGACGTCGAGGACGACGACACCGACGCGCCCAATAGCCCGAAACACTTTGTCACGGAAGAAGATTCACAGGAAAGCCCTCAGGGCCGGCACGCTGCGCGTTGACCGGCCCCGAGGGTCGAACAGTACTCAGCGCGGCGCCATGCGCAGTGCGCCGTCCATCCGGATCGTCTCGCCGTTGAGGTAGTCGTGGGCGACGATGAACTCGGCGAGTTGGGCGTACTCGTCGGGTTCGCCGAGACGCTGCGGGAACGGGATGCCCTCGGCGAGGGTCTTCTGGAACTCCGGGGTGATCCCGGCGAGCATCGGGGTCTTGATGGTGCCCGGCGCGATCGTGCACACGCGCACGCCGACCTGGGCGAGATCGCGGGCCGCCGAGATCGTCATCGCATGGACGCCGCCCTTGGACGCGGCATAGGCGATCTGACCGATCTGCCCCTCGAATGCGGCCACCGACGCGGTGTTGATGATGACGCCACGAGCGCCGTCGTCGCCGACCGCGGGTTCCTGCTGCATGCGGTTGGCCGCCAACCGCATCACGTTGAACGTGCCGACCAGGTTGATGTCGATGATCTTGCGGAACAGATCGAGATCGTGCGGACCCTTCTTGCTCAGGATGCGCGACGCCCAGCCGACACCGGCACAGTTGACCGCGACGCGCAGCGGCGCGCCCGATTCGGCGATGGTGTCGATGGCCGCCGACACCTCGTCCTCGCTGGTGACGTCGGTGGCGATGAAGTTCACACCGCCCGGCGCGCCGTCTTCGGTGGCCTTGTCGATACCCGCCTGCAGGTCGAGGCCGAAGACCTCGGCGCCGGCGGCGGCGAAGCGGGCCGCGGTGGCCGCACCGAGGCCGGAGGCGGCGCCGGTGACGATGACGGAGGAGCCGGAGACGTCCATCTTTCATGTCCTTTCGGGTCCGGCCAGAGGTCGAACATCCCTGGCCGATCGTTCGTTCGGTGTTTTCCCGAACACCCTAGGACATGTCGTGGTCGACTGGCTATCGGGACCCGTCGGTGCGACTCGGCTGATCGGGTGTGTGATCAACCACGTGCTGATCGGGCACCTGCTGATCCGCCACCTGGTGTTCGGGCGACCGGGCCGCCTCGTTCGCCCGGCGTCGCCGATGGACATGGCGGATGTAGACCGAGCCGACGCCGATGAGCACGACCACTGCGGTCACGGTCCCGATGACGACCGGGGTGCTCGCCGCCGTGAGGCCCTCGAACAGCAGCCAGCCGGCGAAGACGAAGAACAGCACCGCGGCACCGAGGGAGATGACGCGCTCGGGCAGATGCTTACCGAGCAGCATGCCCACCACGATGGCCAGGGCGTCGGCGGCGACCATGCCGATCGTCGAACCGATCCACACGCCGACCCAGTCGTTGTCGGTGGCCAGGGTGATGGTCGCGAGCATCGTCTTGTCGCCGAGTTCGGCGAGGAAGAACGACGACATCACCGCCAGGAAGACCGAGGCGCCGACGCGGTCGGCCTTGGTCTTCTCGTCGTCGTCGAGGTCGTCACCGCGCAGCGTCCACAGGCCGAAGATCAGCATCGCCAGGCCGCCGCAGATCGACAGCATGTCCGACGGGATCGACAGACCCAGGAAATGGCCGAAGAACACCGACACCGCGTGGACGGCGGTGGTCGCCACGGTGATGGCACCGAGAACGATCCACCACTTGTAGCGCAGGGCGTAGGTCATGGCCATCAGCTGCGACTTGTCACCGAGTTCGGCGACGAAGATCACGCCGAAGCTCAACAGGAGGGCAGCAATCATGAGGGCCACGTTAGCCAGACCTCAGTGCCGCCCGCAACGTCTCGCGCGGCCGTATTTCCGCAGGTAGGCGGCACAAAAACGAAAGTTTGGGTACCCTCAAAAACCGATCCGGACGGCAGTGCGGGAAGCTTGGGCGGCTTACGCTGCGAGAAGCATCGCCAGCACCGCGGTGTCCGGGTCGGCGCCGGGGTCGATTCCCACCTGATTGCGCAGGTTCACCACGGTCCCGTCGGCCTCGGCCTCGGCCCATCCGGCGCGGTGCTCGAGACCGAGTTCGGGCAGTCCGGGCAGCAGCACGCACCCCGAGGCCACCTGCGAGCACTCCGGCAACGACGGACGGGTCCGCGATGGCGGGTGCAGCATCAGCAGGGCGGGCGGATTGGTGAGGAAGCGCCCGGCCTCCAGGAAGCTGTCGTCGACCACGTTGCCGACGGCGACCATCATTCCGACGGCGTCGTCGGCGGCCTCCTCGGGTCGTTCCTCGACGACGCCGAAGATCGTGGTGGTGGGCAGGAATCCGGGCCGGCAGGCGATGCGGACCGAGGCCACCAGGGTCTGGGTCCATTCGAGGGTCGATTCCGGCCAGCGGCCGGAGATGAGGATGCCGTTGAGTTCGCCTTCCTGGTGAACCGGCGTGAGTCCGATCGCGGTGGACTGCATGGTGACTCCCTCCTGACGAGGTACTACTGAACCGGCTGGCGAACAACCGGTGAAGAAAATATCCACCCTTCCCAGCGCCGCGACAACTCGAATCACCGGGATGTGACGGTACTTTTACACTTCGCGTTCACCGCCTGTTGCGGACCGTGTGCGCCGACGCCGCGGCGGGCTGCCCAGCACGTCCAGGCACACTGGTGGGGTGCGAAGAAAGACCGAGACACCTTCGGCGGGGAAGCCGAGTGCACCCCGCGGACCGCTGCGCCCGGTCGAAATAGCCTCGATCGCGATCTTC
>NZ_MVPX01000170.1:0-9862 GCF_002043085.1 Gordonia sp. i37
GTGGTGGAACGAGATCCGGGCCCATGCCGCCGATCCGGCGGCGGGGGAGTACTGCAGTTCGGTGTTGCTCGGAGCGCTGCTCGAGGCGTCGGCGCACCGACTCGGTGTGCCGGCCGCCGATGTGTGGGCACACATTCGTCGAACCGGCGAACTTCCCCTGTGACCGATCCCACCGGGTGATCGGCGAGTCCGACGGCGCCGGGCGAGTACTTCTCGCGCACGGAGCGGTCTGAGCGCTGCCGATCGCCGCGCAGTCGGTACGGTTCTTCTCATGTCAGCCGCCGCGCACCCCGGATCGGGCCATCCGCACTATCTGTCGGGCCTGGACCTGATGGGCCGCAAGGTCGTCGTGGTCGGTGGGGGATCGGTCGCCCAGCGACGCCTACCGAATCTGGTGGCGGCGGGGGCACAGGTGCACGTGGTGGCTCTCGAGCCGACACCCGCCGTCGAATCCTTCGGTGGCATCACCCTGCACCATCGCGCCTATGCCGACGGTGACCTCGACGGCGCCTGGTATGCGATGGCCTGCACCGATGACCCCGAGGTGAACGCCGCGGTGGTCGCCGAGGCGGAGCGTCGGCACACGTTCTGCGTGCGCGCCGACGACGCCCGGTTCGGCACCGCGGTGACCCCGGCTTCCGGGCGGCACCGGGACATCCAGTTCGGGGTTCTCGCCGGCGGCGACCACAAGTTGTCGGCGGCACTGCGAGCGGCGATCAGTACGGCGCTGGCCGACGGTGATCTCCGGGTCGAGGAGCCACCGCACCCGCCCGGTGTGGCACTGGTTGGTGGCGGGCCCGGCGACCCCGACCTCATCACGGTCCGCGGACTGCGGTTGTTGATGGCCGCCGACGTCGTGGTCGCCGATCGACTCGCACCGCCGGAACTGCTTGCGGCACTGGGGCCGCAGGTCGAGATCATCGACGCCGCGAAGGTCCCGTACGGACGGGCGATGAAGCAGGAAGCCATCAACGACGTCCTCATCGCCAAGGCCAAGGAGGGCAAGTTCGTCGTCCGGTTCAAAGGCGGCGATCCCTACGTCTACGGTCGCGGCTTCGAGGAATTGCAGGCGTGTGTGGCCGCAGGTGTCCCGGTGACGGTGGTCCCGGGCATCGCGAGTCCCATCTCGGTGCCGTCGGCCGCGGGTATCCCGGTGACCCATCGCGGTGTGACGCACGAGGTGGTCATCGTGTCGGGGCATGTGGCACCCGATCACCCCGACTCGCTGACCGATTGGTCGGCGCTGGCACGACTGCGCGGCACGCTCGTGCTGATGATGGCGGTGGAGCGGGTGGAGAAATTCGCGCAGGCGCTGCTGTCCGGTGGACGTCCCGCCGACACCCCGGTTGCGATGATCGAGAACGGTTCGCTGCCCACCCAACGCGTGCTCCGCACCGATCTCGCGCACGCCGCGCAGACCGCGCAGAGTGAGGGTCTACGCCCGCCGGCGATCGTCGTCATCGGCGACGTCGCGGGCTTCACCGACGCCGATGATGTGCTCGGGTTCGCCTGACATACCGCCACCGGGTACGTCCCTGTGCCACCCGGCAGACACCGATACGTCAACGGGGATTGGCATAGTCGAGCCCGTCAGCGGTAGCGTCGACCGGTATGTCGACATTCTCGGCGTCGAGCGATGCCACCACGGCGCCGTCGGATCAGTACCGGCCGGTGTTCGGTCTGGCGATCCTGGTGCTGTCGGGGATGCAGTTGTTGATGGTGCTCGACGGCACCGTCGCCGCGCTTGCCCTGCCGCGCATCCGCGACAGCCTCTCCCTGAGCGAGTCGTCGGCGAACTGGGTCATCACCAGCTACGTGCTGGCCTTCGGCGGGCTGATGCTGCTCGGTGGCCGTCTCGGCGACGCCTTCGGCCGCAAACGGATGTTCATCCTGGGCGTGGCCGCGTTCACCGCGACCTCCCTGCTGTGCGGGTTGGCCTGGAACGAGGAGAGCCTGGTCATCGGCCGCGCGCTGCAGGGGGCCTCGGCGGCCATCGCCGCACCGACCGCCATGGCGTTGGTCGCCACGACCTTCGCACCCGGGAAGCCGCGGAGCCAGGCCTTTGCCATCTACGCCGCGATGACCGGCGTGGGGTCGGTCGCCGGACTCATCCTGGGCGGTGTACTGACCCAGATCTCCTGGCGCCTGGTGTTCCTGATCAATGTGCCGATCGGACTCGCGGTGGTGGTGGGCGCGCTGTTCGCCCTGCGTGAGTCGCAGGGGGAGCGGATGCCCCTCGACGTTCCCGGTGCGGTGTTGGCCACGCTGGGCTGCACCTTGCTGGTGCTCGCGGTCAGCGACGGCCCGAACGGGTGGGACAGGCCCATCGTGGTCGGGTCGTTCATCCTGGGTGGGCTGGCGTTGGTCGCCTTCATCGTCTGGGAGCGCCGCGCGGCGAATCCGATTCTGCCGCTGCGACTGTTCGACAACCGCAGTCGGGTCGCGGCGCTCGGTGCGATCCTGCTGGCCAGCATGATCATGATGTGCATGGCGGTGTTCATCTCGCTGTACCTGCAGGGAATCCTCAAGTACACGCCCATCCAGAGCGGTCTGGCGGTGGTGCCGTTCGCGGTGGGCCTCGGGGTGGCCGCGGCGATCGCCTCCAAACTCGCCCTGATGGTCCAGCCGCGCTGGCTGGTGCTCGTCGGTGGCGCCATCATCCTCGCCGGTTGCCTGTACGCGTCGTCGATCGCCACCGAGATGCCCGGCTACTTCCCGAGCATCGCGATTCCGGTCGTGGTGATCGGCTTCGGTGTCGGCCTCGCCGTCATCCCGCTGACCCTGTCGGTGATCGCCGGGGTCGAGCCGACCGAGATCGGCCCGCTCACCGCACTCGCGCAGGTCGCCCAGAATCTCGGCGGTGCCGTCGGGCTCGTGGTGGTCGGTGCGATGGTCACCTCGCGCGCGCTCTCGCAGGGCGGTACCACCGCACCGGTGGAAACGATGAACGCCACCCAACTCGCCGCTCAGGCCGACGGCTACGGGCTGGGATTCGCGTGCTGCGCGGGGATAGCGGTCATTGCGGCCGTCGTCGTGCTGTTCATGCGGTTCACCCCCGAGGAGGTCGCCGAGGGGCAGGCGGCGCAGGAAGCCGCCAACGCCACCCTCGACGTCAATGACGTGAGTTCGAGGCAATCGTAGCGGTGTTCGTCAGTGCGCCGGGCGCACCGAGATCTTCTGCGGTCCGGTGACGATCAATTCGACCCCGTGACCGACCAGGCGCAATCGCGACAGTTCGGGGTGCATCACCCACCCGTCGGCGGCATAGGTCAGGCCGGCCCGCAACTCGGTCGGCGACGCACCCTGGCGTGCGGTCCTCGTGCGCACACCATCGACGTCGTGCAGCGCGCCTCCGGTGAAGATCTGTGGCGTCGTCTCGAACCATCGGCCCGAGACGTGAACGTGCTCCCCGTCGATCCTGAGGAAGACATTGCCGCCCAGCGCGGTCGCGACGTGCTCGTCGGACCATCGACGCACCATCCGCAGGCTCGAGCGCGGGCCGTCGTAGATGCCCGGATGCACCGCGTCCATCGTCAACGCGTCGCGGATCTCGTCGGCATCGCGGACCAGGACGAGGGTGGTCATGGGCGGATGATCGGCACCCAGCCACGCGCGATCGCAACTGATCGCCGTGGGCAGATGTGCGCCGAGAGCGGTCCCACCCACGGTGGTCAACACGTCGAGGACGGTCTCTGCGCATTCCGGACCCGGGGTCGGGTCGAAGGTGACGGTATCGGGGGACACGGCGACGTCGATACCCGGCCACCGCTGCACGAAGGCGTCGAGGTTCTCGTGCGCGAACGGTTCGTCGCGCATGTCGCGGGTGCGCGGATCGATATTGCACACGAACATCGGCTCGGACATGACCGCCACTATAGTTAACACGGCAAACGTTAACGCAAATGTGGGCCCTGGTCCGTGATCACCACGATCTCGTCGGCTCGCGCGATCTCCACACGCTGCCCCGCGTCGGCGAGAACCGCGGCGAGCGCATTGACGTCACGCACCGTGCGACGCGTGCGCACCAACTCGCGGGCGATCAGGCCTTTGTAGTGTTTGTTGAAGTGGCTCACCACTTTTCGGCTGCCATCGGCGGCCTCGGTCATCACCGTCGCGGTGATCGCCCCGGACACCGGGCCGAGTTGCTGATAAATCCCCGATCGTAGGTCGACGACGAGGTCGTCGACGGTGTCGAGGGCGCGGGAGAGCTCCGGCTTCCACACCGACGCCAACGTCGGGAGTCCGGGGAGCTTCGAGCCCCCGGAGAGTCGGTAGGCCGGGATCGGATCGGTCGAGCGCACGACGCCGAACAGTGCCGAACCGATCGCGAGCCGGTCGGCGGCCTTGGCCTTGCCCGCGCGCGTCAGCCCACGGTGATCGAGTGCGTCGTAGAGGACGCCGGTGTAGCGCTCGATGGCCGGGCGCGTCGGCGAGTGCCACAGATCGGCGTTGCGGTCGACCTCGGAGAGCTGGGTCTTACCCAGGCCGAGGGCGTCGCGGCTCGCGTCGAGGTCGGCGGACAGCTCGACGAGAATGTCCGCGAGGCGCTTGCGGATGGAGGTGAGCTCGGTGAACCACAGGGCGTCGAGGTTCAGCGGTGGACCGTCGCCACCATCGGATTTCGTCTCGGAGGGCGGCAGGAGGACAAGCACCGCAACACTGTATCGACCGTGCCGGACGGGCCGGGGAAACCGGGTCGCGGGCCCGACTAGACTTTTCCCCCGTGATCACTCGCATGTCGAATCTGTTCCTGCGGACGCTGCGCGACGACCCGGCCGACGCCGAGGTCCCCAGCCACAAGCTGCTGGTCCGCGCCGGCTACGTGCGGCGCGCAGCACCCGGCGTCTACAGCTGGCTGCCGCTGGGACTCCGGGTGCTCAAGGCCGTCGAGCAGGTGGTGCGCGACGAGATGAACAACATCGGTGCGCAGGAGATCCTGCTGCCCGCGCTGCTGCCGCGTGACCCCTACGAGGAGACCGGCCGCTGGACCGAGTACGGCGACGCGCTGTTCCGCCTCAAGGACCGCAAGGGCGCCGACATGCTGCTCGGGCCGACCCACGAGGAACTCTTCACCCAGCTGGTCAAGGGGGAGTACTCCTCCTACAAGGATCTGCCGGTCATCCTCTATCAGATCCAGACCAAATACCGCGACGAGGAGCGGCCGCGTGCGGGGATTCTCCGCGGCCGCGAGTTCGTGATGAAGGACTCCTACTCGTTCGACCTCGACGACGACGGGCTCAAGACCAGCTATCACGCCCACCGTGAGGCCTATCAGAAGATCTTCGCGCGTCTCGGGGTGCGCTATGTGATCGTCGCCGCCACCTCCGGCGCGATGGGCGGCAGCGCGTCCGAGGAGTTCCTCGCCGAGAGCGAGGTCGGTGAGGACACCTTCGTCCGATGCCTGGAATCGGGCTACGCCGCCAATGTCGAGGCAGTCATCACGCCTGCGGCGCAACCCATCCCGTTCGACGGGCTGCCACCGGCAAAGGTGTACCGCACGCCCGACACCCCGACCATCGACACCCTGGTGGCGTGGGCCAACGCCAACCTCGAGGGCGCCTTCACCGCCGCGGACACCCTCAAGAACGTGATGGTCAAGGTCCGCGAACCCGGGGCCGACTGGGAGCTTCTCGGTGTGGGGGTTCCCGGGGATCGGGAGGTCGACTTCAAGCGCCTCGAGGCCTCGCTGGAGCCCGCCGAGGTCGAGTTGCTCACCGATGCCGACTTCGCCGCCAACCCGTTCCTCACCAAGGGATACATCGGGCCGAAGGGATTGGCGGCCAACGGGGTTCGCTTCCTCGTCGATCCGCGCATCGGCGACGGATCGTCGTGGATCACCGGAGCCGACGAACCGAACCATCATGTGGTGGGCTTGGTGGCCGGTCGAGATTTCACGCCGGACGGAACCATCGAGGCCGCCGAGGTGCGTGACGGTGATCCGTCGCCGGACGGCAAGGGCGAGCTGGTGAGTGCCAAGGGTATCGAGATCGGCCACATCTTCCAGCTCGGCCAGAAGTACACCAATGCCTTCGAGGTCGACGTCCTCGGCGAGAACGGCAAGCCCGTGCGCCTGACGATGGGGTCCTACGGTGTCGGTGTGTCACGGCTCGTCGCGGTGCTCGCCGAGCAATGGCATGACGACAAGGGGTTGCGGTGGCCGCGGGCGGTCACACCGTTCGACGTGCACCTGGTCATCGCGAACAAGGATCAGGCGGCGATCGACGGTGCACAGGCACTGGCCGCCGAACTCGACGCCGCGGGCCTCGAAGTGTTGCTCGACGATCGCAAGGCCTCACCGGGGGTCAAGTTCAAGGACGCCGAATTGTTGGGGATGCCGACGGTCGTCGTCGTCGGACGCGGGTACACCAACGGGGTCGTCGAGGTACGTGACCGCTTCTCCGGGGAGTCCGTCGAGGTGGCCGTGGCCGACGCGGCCGACGCCATCACCGCCACCGTCCGCGGCTGAGAGCGCCGGCCCGGCCGCGCGCGTGCGGTGGGTGAGTCCGCGTCGGACGCGGGTCAGCGCTGCCCGGGGAAGGCCACGGTGGTGGGCTTGTCGCCCAAGGCGATTCGCCAATCGGCGGCGCGTAACGCCGACCCGGTGAGCTGGTCGACACCGAGGGTGCGGGCAGAACCGGAATCGGCCTTCTCGAGCACCGAGCGATAGACGACGGTGCAGTCGACCTCGGCGGCCAGCGCCGCCTTGGCGGCACTCACCGGATCGTTCACGGTCAGCGGCAGGGTGTAGCCCGCAGCCGGTTCCGGTGGCGTACCACCGGCTTTGGTGATGGCGTCGTTGACGGCGTCGCGGGCGGCGCGGTGTGCGGTGAGATTGTCCTCGACCGTCGAGCGGCGGGTCGCCGAGACGAACGCGGTGAGGACGCCGTAGGTGAAGATCGCCGCGTTCTCGGCGTCTGCGGCGTCGGTCAGGGAGTCGGTGGTGGGACTCATGCCAGTTGGACCTCCACGAGAGTTGTCGTCGAGGCGCCGACGGCCCCGGCGAGGCCGGCCGAGTACCCCGACAGCGCGATCGCGGCGGCGCGTGCCGCCTTCGCCGAGGAGTTCAGTGATGAACGCAGCCCTTCCAGCGAGTTCGCCGCCTGGGTGGGTGTGCCGGGCGGCGCGGCACTGGACGTGGCGGTACCCGACGGTGCGATCTGGTCCGTGAGTGTCTGATCGAGTCGGGTGATCTCCTCGCGTAACGCCTGGGCGTGTTGGGCCCGCTGCTCGGCGATCACGCCGAGGGCCGCCGAATAGTCGGTCACCTGCGGGGCGAGGGCCCGCGCCGCGGCCGCGTCGGCCAGCGCCGAGCGTGCGAGAGGCAGCAGTGCCTGTGCGGTGGTCTCGGCGGGATCCGGTCCGCGATCGCACCCCGCGGCCACGGTGACCGTGACCATCCCGATGCCGGCGACGGCGCTGCCCCGCAGCAGAGTTCGACGGGATACGCCGGCGGACCGGCCGGCCGGTTCACCGGGGTGCGGGAGACTCACCCGACACATGATGCCAGTCGGGTGCGGTGGGACGGCGATCACGGCACGCCCGTCCGCGCGCACTTCGTCGGGCCCGGAGGCGTCCTCTACGATGGACGGGCGCCGACGCAGCCACACGGGCTGCGTGCCACGGGTGAACCGGACAACTGAAGACGAGGGAGACCACGGTGACCATCGACCGGACGAGGGTCCGCGAACTCGTCGGTGAGTTCGTCACCGATCGCGGACTCGACCTCGAGGACGTGATCGTCTCGACCTCCGCGGGCACCGACGAGATCCGGGTGATCGTGGACTCCGACGCCGGCACCGACCTCGACCTGCTCGGTGAGTTGACCCGTGACATCTCCGACGCGCTCGACACCCATGACGATCTCTCCGACGCCCCGTACACACTCGAGGTCACCTCGCCCGGCGTCGGCCGGCCGCTCACCCTGCCGCGGCACTGGCGGCGCGCGCGTGGCCGTAAGGTCGCGATCAGAGGCGTCGACGGCGCGTCGATCGTCGGCCGCATCGGCGCCGTCGACGACGAGACTGTCGAGATCGTCGTCAATCACCGCGGACGGATCGCCGTGGAGTCCGTCCGGCTCGACGCCGTCGACCGTGCCGTCGTCGAGGTCGACTTCTCCCGTCCGAGCGTCGCCGAACTGACCCGGTGCGGACTCGACGACGCGGAGATCGCGCGCCGTCGCGACCCCGGTACCGCAGAATTGTGAGAGATGCGCACGACGGTGAGAAGCGCCGACCCGTGCAGGCCCGGGCATCGAGAACGACCATGCGACAAGTGAATACGCCGACAAGTGAATAGGAGTCCACGAGCAATGAACATCGACATCAACGCCCTGCGGATGATCGAGTCCGACAAGGGCATCCCGATCGACACGGTGATCACCGCGATCGAGACGGCACTGTTGACCGCCTACCGCCACACCGACGGGTTCGCCCCGCACGCGCGGATCGACGTGAACCGCAAGACCGGCGCGGTCCGGGTGATGGCGCAAGAACTCGACGAGCACGGTGAGGTCGTCCACGAATACGACGACACCCCGGAGGGGTTCGGGCGAATCGCGGCGACCACCGCCCGGCAGGTGATCCTGCAACGGCTGCGTGACGCGGAGAACGAGAAGAGCTTCGGCGATCTCGTCGCCCACGAGGGTGAGATCGTCGGTGGCGTCGTGCAGCAGGATGCCCGCGCGAACGCCCGCGGCATGGTCGTGGTGCAGATCGGCAACGAGGCCAATGCCACCGAGGGCATCATCCCGTCGGCCGAGCAGGTCCCCGGCGAGACCTACACCCACGGCGACCGCATCAAGTGCTACGTGGTCGGCGTCAGCCGTGGACAGCGCGGACCGCAGATCACCCTGTCGCGCACCCATCCCAATCTCGTGCGCAAGCTGTTCTCCCTGGAGGTCCCGGAGATCGAGGACGGATCGGTGGAGATCGTGGCGGTGGCCCGGGAGGCCGGACACCGATCGAAGATCGCCGTGCACACCGGTGTCAGCGGCCTCAATGCCAAGGGGGCGTGCATCGGGCCGATGGGTCAGCGGGTCCGCAACGTGATGAGTGAGCTCGCGGGGGAGAAGATCGACATCATCGACTTCGACACCGACCCGGCGGTGTTCGTCGGGAATGCGTTGTCACCGGCGAAGGTTGTGTCCGTCGAGGTCGTCGACCTCGACGCCAAGGCAGCCCGGGTCGTGGTGCCGGATTACCAGTTGTCGCTGGCCATCGGCAAAGAAGGACAGAATGCCCGACTCGCCGCACGGCTGACCGGATGGCGGATCGACATCCGGTCCGATGCAGACGACGCCCGTGCTGCAGGCCCGGGCACGCCCGGCAGCAGCCGATTGTCCTAGTCGCGGCCACTAGCGCTAGACTGAGCGATGGTTCAGCGAAAGCCGTCGACCTCGTCACCCGACGATGGCCGTCGGGGTCGTCCGATTCGGATGTGCATCGGATGTCGGTCTCGTACCGACATCACCGCACTGGTCCGCGTCGTCGCCCGAGAGGGTGCCGACGGACCCACGATCGTCGTCGATCTCGCGAAGACCATGCCGGGACGGGGTGCGTGGTTGCATCCGCGGGAGGACTGTGTGTCCGCCGCGGTGCGGCGGCGAGCGTTCGCCCCGGCGCTGAGGGCGTCGCGTCTCGTCGTGAACCCCGACGACCTCGTAGAAGTGTTCGATGCAGAAGTGATCGGTGCAGCTGCACCATCACCGACCACGGACGACAGCAGGCCCGATACCGGGCCGGAACAGGTAGCAGAAGACATGAGCACACCGTGAAGTCACCACGATGAGCACGTATCGGACGTAATCCGAGGCCGTAGCGGGCAGCCCGCTCGGCCTCCAAGTGAGGAGAGCAGTGGCAGGGAA
>NZ_MVPX01000171.1:0-9272 GCF_002043085.1 Gordonia sp. i37
AAGGGCCGCAAGTCGAAGCGGCAGAAGCGTCAGGAATACGACTCGATGCAGGCGCCGGCCGTCGGTGGCGTCCGGCTGCCGCGCGGCAACGGTGAGACCATCCGGCTCGCCCGCGGCGCATCGTTGTCGGACTTCGCCGACAAGATCGACGCCAACCCGGCCTCGCTGGTCCAGGCGCTGTTCAATCTCGGTGAGATGGTCACCGCGACCGAGTCGGTCAACGACGAGACGCTCGAGCTGCTCGGCTCGGAGATGAACTACACCGTCCAGGTGGTGAGCCCCGAGGACGAGGATCGCGAACTCCTCGAGAGCTTCGACCTCAGCTACGGCGAGGACGAGGGCGACGAGGAAGATCTCGAGCAGCGTCCGCCGGTGGTGACCGTCATGGGTCACGTCGATCACGGTAAGACCCGACTGCTCGACACGATCCGTAATGCCAGCGTCCGCGAGGGCGAGGCCGGTGGCATCACCCAGCACATCGGTGCCTACCAGGTCAACACGCACCTCAACGGTGACGACCGGTTGATCACCTTCATCGACACCCCCGGTCACGAGGCGTTCACCGCCATGCGTGCCCGCGGTGCGAAGGCCACCGACATCGCGATCCTGGTGGTCGCGGCCGACGACGGCGTCATGCCGCAGACGGTGGAGGCCATCAACCACGCGCAGGCGGCCGATGTGCCGATCGTGGTGGCGGTCAACAAGATCGACAAGGAAGGCGCCGACCCGCAGAAGATCCGGGGTCAGCTCACCGAGTACGGTCTGATCCCCGAGGAGTACGGCGGCGAGGCGATGTTCGTCGACATCTCTGCCAAGCAGGGCACCAACATCGACGAACTGCTCGAAGCGGTGCTGTTGACCGCGGACGCGTCGCTCGACCTGCGGGCCAACCCCGACATGGACGCACAGGGTGTGGCCATCGAGGCCCACCTCGACCGCGGACGTGGACCGGTGGCGACCGTGCTCATTCAGCGCGGCACGCTGCACGTCGGCGATTCGATCGTTGCCGGTGACGCCTACGGTCGTGTGCGTCGCATGGTCGACGAGCACGGTGACGACATCGAGGCGGCGCTGCCGTCGCGGCCGGTGCAGGTCATCGGCTTCACCTCGGTGCCCGGTGCCGGTGACAACCTGCTCGTCGTCGAGGAAGACCGCATCGCGCGTCAGATCGCCGACCGCCGCAATGCGCGCAAGCGCAACGCGCTGGCCGCACGCAGCCGCAAGCGGATCAGCCTCGAGGATCTCGATTCGGCGCTGAAGGAAACCAGCCAGCTGAACCTGATCCTCAAGGGTGACAACTCCGGTACCGTCGAGGCCCTCGAAGAGGCGCTGCTCGGGATCGACATGGGCGACGAGGTCTCGTTGCGGGTCATCGACCGCGGTGTCGGTGGCGTCACCGAGACCAACGTGAACCTGGCGGCCGCCTCGGACGCGATCATCATCGGATTCAACGTCCGAGCGGAGGGCAAGGCGACCGAGCTGGCCAACCGCGAGGGTGTCGACATCCGGTACTACTCGGTGATCTACCAGGCGATCGACGAGATCGAGAGCGCGCTCAAGGGCATGCTCAAGCCGATCTACGAAGAGGTGGAGCTCGGCCGCGCCGAGATCCGCGCGATCTTCAAGTCGTCGAAGGTCGGCAACATCGCCGGCTGTCTGGTGCAGTCGGGCATCGTGCGTCGCAACGCCAAGGCACGTCTGCTGCGTGACAACGTGGTCGTCGCGGAGAACCTCACCATCGCCTCGCTCAAGCGGGAGAAGGACGATGCCACCGAGGTTCGCGAAGGCTACGAATGTGGTCTCACACTGACGTACAGCGACATCAAGGTCGATGACGTCATCGAGTCCTACGAGTTGCAGGAGAAGCCGCGCGACTGACGCGTATCACTCTCGAGTGCTCCCCTTCCGCGAGTGTGCCGCGCAGGCACCGCGCGGGAGGGGAGCGCCTTTCGATCCCTTCGGGAAGGACAATCATGGCCGATCCGGCACGAGCACAACGGCTGGCCAAGCGGATCTCGTCGATCGTCGCCTCGGCGATCGCCCACGACATCAAGGACCCACGGCTGGCCCATGTGACGATCACCGACGCGCGCGTCACCGGCGACCTGCACGACGCGACGCTTTTCTACACGGTGATGGGCGAGACCCTGGACACCGAGCCGGACTACGAGGCCGCCGCGGCCGGTCTGGCGAAGGCCACCGGAGTCCTGCGGTCCAAGGTCGGTGCGGGCACCGGGGTGCGTTTCACCCCGACGCTCACCTTCGTCCTCGACACCGTCCCCGACGCCGCCCGGCACATGGAGGAGTTGGTGGCGCGAGCGCGCGCGAGTGATGAACTCGTTGCGCGGCGTGCCGCCGAGGCCAGACCGGCCGGTGAGGCCGACCCGTACCGTGCGCCCGGTCACGACGACCCCGACGATGGTGACCCCGACGATGGTGATCCCGACCGTGATGATGAGGACGGCGATCAGGCGTGACCGCAGCGTCGAGTGCGGCGATCGCGCAGACCATCCGACGGGTCGCCGACGACGAGGGCCCGGTGACCATCCTGTGTCACGTCCGACCCGACGCCGACACCATCGGCAGCGGGTTGGCGCTCGGGTTGGCGCTCGACCGGCTCGGGGTGGACGTGGAGGTCGCTCATCCCGGTCCGGAGTCACTCCCGGTGGCTTTCGCCGATCTGCCCGGGCACAAGTTGCTCGTCGACTCGGCAGCCCTGCGAGGCAGTCGGCTGGTGGTGTCGGTTGACGCCGCGAGCCGCGCGCGGCTCGGTGAGCTCGAGTCGCTCTTCGCCGACGCCGAGACCACGGTTGTCATCGATCACCACGCGTCGAACCCCGGTTTCGGCGACCTCGACTTCGTCGACCCGCACGCCGACTGCACCGCGGTGCTCGTCCTGCGTGTGCTCGACGACCTCGGCGTCGACCTCGATGAGGACATCGCGACCTGTCTCTATGCGGGTTTGATCACCGACACCGGCTCGTTCCGCTGGGCACGGCCGGAGTCGTTCCGGGTGGCTGCCCGGCTCGCCGAGGCCGGCGTGGACTCCCGGACCTGGAGTCGCCGGCTGCTCGACACGCATCCGTTCGGCTGGCTGGGCATGGTCTCGGAGATCCTCGCCACCGCGACGCTCGACCGAACTGCCTGTGGCGGTGAGGGATTGGTGTACGCCGTGGTGAACCATCGGGCGTTGGCCGGGATGAGCTGGGAAGAATCGGAGAGCGTCATCGACATCGTCCGGACCACTGCCGAAGCCGAGGTCGCCGCGGTGTTCAAGGAGATCGACGCCGGTGAGTGGACGGTGTCGTTGCGTTCCAAGAGCACCGTCGACCTGGTTCCCATCGCCCGTACCCATGGCGGCGGCGGACATCGCCACGCCTCGGGCTACAGCGACTCGGGTACGGCCGACGAGGTGATCGGTCGCCTCAGGCAATCCCTGTGACCGAACGCAACGCCCCCGAGCCCGCAAACCCCGAGGGGTCGGAACCGGATGCCGGCGGGCTCGATGCCGGTGTGCGTCGGGTCGGCATCCTGACCGTCTCGGCTCTCGCGGTACTGATCGCGCCCCCGCTGTATCTGCTGTTGGATCTCGCAGTGGTCGGTCGGCTGGGCGGCGACGAGCTGGCCGCGCTGGCCGTGGCGACCCTGGTGCTGTCGATCATCAGCACCCAACTGACGTTCTTGTCCTATGGCACCACCGCCCGCTCGGCGCGCAGGTACGGTGCCGGTGATCGGCCGGGCGCGATTGCCGAGGGCGTACAGGCGAGTTGGATAGCGCTGGCCGTGGGACTGGTGATCATCGCCGTCGCCTGGCCGGTCGCGCCGTACGTGATGTCGGCGCTGGTGGGCGACGCCTCGGCGTCGTCGGCGGTCGTGGCCACCGATGCGACGCAGTGGGTGCGGGTCGCGGTGTTCGGTGTGCCCCTCATCCTGTTGTCGATGGCCGGCAACGGCTGGATGCGCGGGGTTCAGGAGACACGTCGACCCATCATCTATGTGGTTGTCGGACTGGCGATCTCGGCAGTGCTCGTCGTCGGTCTCGTCCACGGACTGTGGTTCTTCCCGCGACTGGGCATCGTCGGCAGCGCGGTCGCCAACGTGATCGGACAATCGATCACCGGGCTGCTGTTCGCCGCGCGCGTGGTGCGTGAGCAACTGGTGAGCGTGCGGTCTTCGGCTGCCGAGGAGTCGGGCAGTGTGTTCGCGGCCTTCGCACCGAACCGCCCGATGATCGCAGCGCAGCTGGTGATGGCCCGCGACCTCATCGTGCGCAGTCTGTCGTTCCAGATCTGTTTCATCTCCGCGGCGGCGGTGGCCGCCCGATTCGGTGTCGCGCAGGTGGCCGCACACCAATTGGTGCTTCAGCTCTGGGAATTCATGTCGCTGTTCCTCGATTCGGTGGCCATTGCCGCCCAGGCCCTAGTCGGGGCAGCACTGGGCGCGGGATCGGTGACCATTGCGCGCTCGGTCGCCCGGCGGGTGACCTTGGTCTCGGTGATCGCCGCCGCGGTGATGGCCGCGGTGTTCGCGGTGGGCGCGACGACGCTACCCAAGGTGTTCACCTCCGACTCGGCGGTGCTCGACGCGATCGGGGTGCCCTGGTGGTTCTTCGTGGCGATGCTGCCGATCGCCGGCGTGGTGTTCGCCCTCGACGGTGTACTGCTCGGCAGCGGCGACGCCGCCTTCTTGCGCACGGCGACCCTCGTCGCCGCACTCGTCGGCTTCCTCCCGCTGATCTGGATGTCGCTGATCTTCGACTGGGGACTCGCCGGCGTGTGGAGTGGACTGGTGGTGTTCATGATCGCCCGGCTGATCGCGGTGTGCCTGCGTATCGCCTCGGGACGCTGGCATCGCGTGGGCGCGACGACGCCGGCCGGCAGCCGGGTCGATCAGGTGCCCGCCGGAGGCTGACTGGGCGGCTGACCTGACCACGCCTGCGGTGGCGGGGTGGGCCAGGCCGGCGGTGGCTGAGAGGGCCATACAGGCTGCTGCCCGGCAGGCCACGATGGCTGCCCGGATGTGGCCGGTGACGAGGGTGGCCACGGTGCGGGGCCGCCCTGGGTTCCCCACACGGCGATCGGGCCGGCGGAGGTCGGGGTAGGCCGATCACGTCGAAGGGCGATACCGATGGCGTCGCATGCCCACACAACGAGGACTCCCGCGATGACGAACGCTGCCTGGATCGACACGTTGGCAAACCACCACCACGTCGGATAGTAGCTGTGGTCGTCGAACCATGAGAATGCCACGGACGGCATGTGATTGTTGAGCACCCATGTCCCGATGCCAACGACCCCGACCATCGGGATTACACCGATCCACGCGAAGGGCGTCGCACGACGGGCGATACTCCACCCTCCGATCGTTGCCGTCAGGAACAAGGCGGCACTGATGGTCGCAATCGTGTCGTACGAAAACGAGACATGGAAGGTGGTGCCGCTCACATAGAACAGCACATCGAGACCGTGGCTGAGGGCGAGCAGGATGAAGGCGATCAGAGCCCCGAGAACGCAGCGTCCAGCGGTTCGTCCCCAGAGCCCTACCGTGACGACAAAGATCAGGTAGATCAACGTCCAACCGATGTAGCTCGACCAATGGGTGGACAGCGAGTGATCGGTGACGATGAGGATCACCAGCGACAGCCCCCATAGGAGGACGGTGATCGCCGCACTGATCAGCACTCGCGCCCACCACGGTCCGCGCGCGCCGGGCATGCGTGAACCGCGGCTTGACACACCTGCCGCCGGGACCACGGGAGGGTAGGGATAGTTCATAGTCGGCATCATGGCACGTCGCCGTGACATCGGCGGGCAAGCGCATCGTGCCGGGCTCCGCCGGACATGACAGCGCATGGCACGATGGATCCTCGTGGCTACTCTCTGGGCGATCAGCGATCTGCACGTCGCACATCGGGGCAACGAGCACATCCTCGACCAGATCCGGCCGAAGACGTCGGACGACTGGTTGATCGTGGCCGGTGATGTCTCCGAACGCACCGATGACATCGTCGAGACCCTGCGCCGGCTGCGCGCTCGTTTCCACACCGTCGTGTGGGTTCCGGGCAACCACGAGCTCTACACGACGGCCAAGGATCCGCTGCAGGTGTTCGGGGTGGCTCGCTACGACTATCTCGTGCAAGCGTGCCGGGACATGGGGATCGTGACGCCCGAGGACATCTATCCGTTGTTCGATCCCGGTGACGGCTCTGCGCCGGTACGGGTGGTCCCGATGTTCCTGCTCTACGACTACACCTTTCGGCCCGAGGGCACCTCGACCGCCTTGGCGGCATTGGCACTGGCACGGGAACGCAATGTGGTCGCCACGGACGAATTCTTGCTGTCCCCGGAGCCTTTCCCGACCCGCGACGCGTGGGGGCGTGCCCGCGTGGCGGCCACCCGGGCACGGCTGGAGGCGCTCGACCCGACCGAGCGGACGATCCTGATCAATCACTGGCCGTTGCGGCGGGAACCGACCGACACCCTGATGTATCCGGAGTTCGCGCTGTGGTGTGGCACCACCGAGACCGCTGACTGGCACACCCGGTTCAACGCTGCCTGTTGCGTGTACGGGCATCTGCACATCCCGCGGACCACCTTCTACGACCTCGTGCGGTTCGAGGAGGTGTCGGTCGGCTACCCGCGCGAATGGAAACGCCGCGGGCTGCCCGAACCGTTGCTGCGCCAGATCGCACCGGATCCCGGTCTGCGCGAGGAGGATCTGCCGCCGCACGGCGCGCGATTCGAGCTGCCGCCCGACTACGAGCGTCGCGCCGAGGAGTTCGCCCGGCGGCTCGAACAGCGTCGCGCCGAACAGGCCGCCCGTCGTGCCGAACGGTCGACGAACGACACCCGGAGGGACCAACCGTGATCGAGAAGTTGTTGCCCAGTGGGGTGGCCTCGGCGGAATCCTTCGGTGACCCACCGGATCTCACCCCGCTGCCGGGGGAGGAGTCACTGATCTCGCGGGCCGTGGAGAAGCGCCGACGCGAATTCACCACCGCACGCCACTGCGCTCGTCAGGCGTTGGGACAGCTCGGTATCGAGCCGGTCGCGATCATGCGGGGCGAACGCGGAATGCCGCTGTGGCCCGAGCAGGTGGTCGGTAGCCTCACCCACTGCGACGGGTACCGGGCGGCGACGGTCGCCTACGCGATGGCGGTGCGCTCACTCGGCATCGACGCCGAACCGCACGACGCCTTGCCCGACGGCGTCCTCGACCACACCAGCCTCCCGGCCGAACGTCAGGTACTCGCCGACCGTCCCGACACATTGCACTGGGACCGACTGTTGTTCTGCGCCAAGGAGGCAACCTACAAGGCGTGGTTCCCGCTGACCCAGCGGTGGCTGGGTTTCGAGGACGCGCACATCACCGTCGAGCAGGACCGAGGTGCCGAGGTCCCCATGGGCACCTTCATCTCTCGCATCCTGATCGACGGCCGGACCGTCGACGGTGGCAGTCCGCTCTCTGAGTTCCACGGCCGGTGGATGATCGACCGCGGCCTCATCGTCACCGTGATCGCGGTGCTCTGATGGCCGACGCCTCCATCGAGAACGCCGGCCTCGTCATCGTCGACAAGGCGGCCGGCATCACCAGCCACGACGTGGTCTCGCGGTGCCGCAAGATCTTCAACACGCGCCGCGTCGGACACGCAGGCACTCTGGACCCGATGGCGACCGGCGTTCTCGTCATCGGCGTGGAACGGGCCACCAAACTCCTGGGACTGTTGTCGCTGACCACCAAGTCGTACACGGCGACGATCCGTCTCGGGGCGGCCACCGACACCGATGACCGCGAGGGTCGGATCATCAGTCGCGGGGCGGTGTCGGCGATCTGCGATGACGAGATCACCCGTGCGGTCGCCGATCTCACCGGCGACATCTCGCAGGTCCCGGCCAAGGTCAGTGCGATCAAGGTCGACGGGCGACGCGCGCATGCGTTGGCCCGCACAGGTGCCGAGTTCGATCTCGCCGCGCGTCCGGTGAGGGTCTCACGATTCGAGATCAGGGCGATCCGGCGTCCCGAGGACGACGGCGGCGAGTCCGGCTTCCTCGATCTCGACGTCGAGGTCGACTGTTCGGCCGGCACCTACATCCGTTCCCTGGCACGTGATCTCGGCGATGACCTCGGATCCGGCGGTCATCTGACCGCTCTACGTCGCACCGCGGTGGGGCCGTTCACCCTCGACCATGCCCGAACCCTCGACGTCCTCGCCGAGACCCCCGAGTTGTCACTGACCATCGACCAGGCGGCACTGTTGTCGTTCCCACGTCGCGACATCGACGACGACGAAGCCGAGTCGATCAGTCAGGGACGGTGGCTCGTTCCGTTGGGTCTCAAAGGAATTCACGTCGGCGTCGATCCACGCGGGCAGGCCATCGCACTGATCGAGGAGAAGGGCAGGCGCGCCAGCTCGGTGATGGTGGTACGACCGGCGACGCTGCGCTGATACCGGCACCGTGGGCGAGTTCAGCTGCGCCGCAACTCAGCTCGCGGTCACCAGGAAAATCGCGCGTGCGGCGATGTCGCCGAGATCGATCGGCGTGCCGTCGTTGACGCTGATCGCAATGGTGCCGGCGAACGGCCGCTTCTCGACGACGGTCACCGTGCAGTCGAGTGCGACACCCATCTGATCGAAGTAGCGCAACATCTCCGGATCGGTGTCGGAGATCCGCGCGACGGTTCCGGAGTCGCCGACGTCGAGGTCGGCGAGTGAATCGGCGTCCGGGGTGGGTACCGCACCGTCGACCGAGGGGATGGGGTCGCCGTGCGGATCCCGGCTCGGGTAACCGAGTTTGGCGTCCAGGCGTGCCATCAGACGGTCGGACACGGCGTGTTCGAGGACTTCGGCCTCGTCGTGCACCTCGTCCCAGCCGTAACCGAGTTCACGCACCAGGAACGTCTCGAGCAGCCGGTGTCGGCGCACCATCAGGATCGCCGCGGTGCGGCCCTCATCGGTGAGAGTGACCGCGCCGTAACGCTCGTGGGAGACAAGACCCTGATCGGCGAGCTTGCGGATCGATTCCGAGGCGGTGGAGGCCGACACCCCCATCTTGTCGGCGAGCAGTTTGGTGGTGACCTTCACATCGGCCCACTCCTGCGAGGTCCAGATGACCTTCAGATAGTCCTGGGTCACGGTCGACAGCGTGGTCACCGCAGGCGGCGATTCGCTGTCCCCGGCGGCGGGGGACAGTCCTCTGTTGGGCATGGTGCTCAGCTTATGTGTCGATCCCCCCCGACGCGAAGAAGCGCGGTCGCCGGCACGGGTGGCGGGG
>NZ_MVPX01000172.1:0-33329 GCF_002043085.1 Gordonia sp. i37
ATGGTGCTCAGCTTATGTGTCGATCCCCCCCGACGCGAAGAAGCGCGGTCGCCGGCACGGGTGGCGGGTGCGAAGTCCGGTGGCGACACCCGAGGTTCACGGTGTTCGTGGACGGCGGTCACCGGAGGTTCACACAGCCCGGGCGGTGCTGGTACGGCGCGGCCGGTGGCCGTAGTGTTGTCGGCGTGTTGCGTTGGAGAGGTCTGGAGGACGTCCCCGCGGATTGGGGTCGGTGTGTGGTCACGATCGGTGTCTTCGACGGCGTTCACCGCGGCCACGCGGAGTTGATCGGCGCCGCGACGAAGGCCGCCCGCGAACGTGGCGTACCCGCGGTGCTGATGACGTTCGACCCGCATCCCGCCGAGGTCGTGCGTGCGGGCACCCATCCGCCGCAACTGACCACCCTGACGCGGCGGGCCGAACTCGCCGAGCAACTGGGTATCGACGTGTTCTGTGTGATGCCGTTCACCCCCGAACTCGCCGCGCGGACCCCGAAGGACTTCGCCCACGACGTGCTCGTGGAACGCCTGCACGCCGCCGACGTCGTCGTCGGAGCCAACTTCACGTTCGGCAAGAAGGCCGCCGGCGACGTCGCCAAACTCACCGAGCTCGGCGCCAAGTTCGGGTTCGAGGTGCAGGCGGTGTCACTGTTCGGCGAACATGCCGTCACCTACTCCTCGACCTACATCCGGTCGTGTGTGGCCGCCGGGGACGTCGAGCGGGCGACGGAGGCGCTCGGCCGCCCGCACCGGGTGGAGGGAGTGGTCGTCCGCGGCGACGGGCGGGGGCGTGAATTGGGTTATCCCACAGCCAATGTCGCACCGCCGATGCATGCGGCGATCCCGGCCGACGGGGTGTATGCCGCGTGGTTCACCGTGCTCGGGGCCGGTCCGGTGGTCGGCCAGGTGATCCCCGGCGAGCGGTACGAGGCCGCGGTGTCGGTGGGCACCAACCCCACCTTCTCCGGGCGGACCCGCACGGTCGAGGCCTTCGTCCTCGACACCAGCGCCGATCTCTACGGCCAGCACGTCGCCGTCGACTTCGTCAGCCACATCCGCCCGATGGAGCAGTTCGACAGCATCGACGGACTGCTCGAGGCGATGGCCGACGACGTGGAGAAGACGCGCGCCATTCTCGCCGCGTCCGATCAGTGAGCGACGTGCGCGGCGATTTGGGTGCCGGGGTTGCCCGCTGGTAAATTGGCGGATCGGCGTTGCTGCAGTCCGCGGTGGCGCGCCGCCCCGCACCGGCCCCGGTGGGTTCGGTCGGGAGATGACATTGTCGCGGTACTGAGAAACAGGAGTATCTCCATGGCACTGACTGCTGCCGAGAAGAAAGAAATCCTCGGCCAGTACGGTCTGCACGAGACCGATACCGGCTCGCCCGAGGCGCAGGTCGCGCTGCTGACCAAGCGCATCACCGACCTCACCGAGCACCTCAAGGAGCACAAGCACGATCACCACAGCCGCCGTGGGCTGCTGTTGCTGGTCGGCCGCCGTCGTCGTCTCCTGAAGTACGTCGCCAAGGTCGACATCGAGCGCTACCGCTCGCTCATCGAGCGCCTCGGCCTGCGTCGCTGACCTCCCCGTCGCGTCGAGGTCATCAGACATCACGAGAACCGGTCACCCTCGTTGGGGGTGGCCGGTTCTTGTCGTGTCAATGGTCGTCGTGTCGATGGACTTTGTCGTGTCAATGATAAGGTGGCCTCGGAACGCCGCCGTGACGTGCGAGTCCACGGAAGTGATGAAGAGTCAGATCGGTCCTCGGTAGTGGCCGCCGGAACACGAGGTTCCGGCCGCTTCGATCGAAGGCCGTCTGAGCAACAACGGGTGCGCATACGAGCGCGCCGATCACCTCCCGCCGACGATCTCACCCACGCGTGTTCCGGGCTTGCCGCCCACGCGGACACCGACACGAGCAGCCGAGCATGATCGCCGTGTCGTCGCGCCGCGGGCAGCCCCTATCCGCATAGAGAAGGCCGCCGGAAATCGCGGCCACCCACGGCCGCCGGATGCGGCCGCAACGAAGGGATCAACACCCCACATGTCCGATGTGACCACCACCGAGGATTTCGCCGACTACGACGAAACCATCACCGAGGCCACCGCCGTCATCGACAACGGCAGCTTCGGTACCCGCACCATCCGCTTCGAGACCGGACGCCTCGCCCTGCAGGCCGCCGGCTCGGTGACCGCCTACCTCGACGACGAGACCATGCTCCTGTCGACCACCGCGGCGTCCAAACACCCCAAGGAACACTTCGACTTCTTCCCGCTCACCGTCGACGTCGAGGAGCGGATGTACGCCGCCGGGCGTATCCCCGGCTCGTTCTTCCGCCGCGAGGGCCGTCCGTCCACCGATGCGATCCTGACCTGCCGGCTGATCGACCGTCCGCTGCGCCCGTCTTTCGTCGACGGTCTGCGTAACGAGATCCAGGTCGTGGTGACCGTGCTCTCGCTCGATCCCAAGGACCTCTACGACGTCGTCGCGATCAACGCCGCGTCGGCCTCCACCCAGCTCGCCGGGCTGCCCTTCTCCGGTCCCGTCGGCGGCGTGCGCGTCGCCCTCGTCCCGACCGAGGAGAACAAGGCAGGCCAGTGGGTCGCGTTCCCGACCGCCGAGCAGCTCGAGGGCGCGGTGTTCGACATGGTCGTCGCCGGTCGCATCGTTTCCGGCGAGGGTGATTCCGCCGACGTCGCGATCATGATGGTCGAGGCCGAGGCCACCGAGAACGTCATCGAGATCATCGCCGGTGGCGCGCAGGCGCCGACCGAGGCGATCGTCGCCGAGGGGCTCGAGGCCGCCAAGCCGTTCATCGCCCGCCTCTGTGAGGCGCAGAAGTCCCTCGCGGCGGCCGCCAAGGAGACCGGCCAGTTCCCGCTGTTCCCGCCGTACGAGTCCGACGTCTTCGACGCCGTGTCGGCCGCCGCGAGCGAGAAGCTCGCCGCGGTCCTCTCGATCGCCGGCAAGCAGGAGCGCGATGACAAGACCGACGAGCTCAAGGAACAGATCCTCACCCAGCTCGCCGAGCAGTTCGAGGGCCGGGAGAAGGAAATCGGCGCGGCGTTCCGTTCGGTGACCAAAAAGCTTGTGCGCCAGCGCATCCTGACAGATCACTTCCGTATCGACGGCCGCGGCATCACCGACATCCGCTCGCTCTCGGCCGAGGTCGCGGTGATCCCGCGGGCCCACGGCAGCGCCCTGTTCGAGCGCGGCGAGACCCAGATCCTGGGCGTCACCACCCTCGACATGGTCAAGATGGCCCAGCAGATCGACTCGCTGACCCCCGAGACCTCCAAGCGCTACATGCACCACTACAACTTCCCGCCGTATTCGACCGGTGAGACCGGTCGCGTCGGGTCGCCGAAGCGTCGCGAGATCGGTCACGGTGCGCTCGCCGAGCGTGCCCTGGTGCCGGTGATCCCGAGCGTCGAGGAGTTCCCGTACGCGATCCGTCAGGTCTCCGAGGCATTGAGCTCCAACGGCTCGACCTCGATGGGCTCGGTGTGTGCCTCCACCATGTCGTTGCTCAATGCCGGTGTGCCGCTGCGTGCCCCGGTCGCCGGCATCGCCATGGGCCTGGTGTCCGACACCATCGACGGCGAAACCCGGTATGTCGCACTGACCGACATCCTCGGCGCCGAGGATGCCTTCGGTGACATGGACTTCAAGGTCGCGGGCACCAAGGACTTCGTGACCGCGCTGCAGCTCGACACCAAGCTCGACGGCATCCCCAGCCAGGTTCTCGCCGGTGCGTTGACCCAGGCCAAGGACGCCCGGCTGACCATCCTCGATGTGATGGCCGAGGCGATCGACGAGCCCGACGAGATGAGCCCGTACGCGCCGCGGATCACCACCATCAAGATCCCGATGGACAAGATCGGTGAACTGATCGGCCCCAAGGGCAAGACGATCAACACCATCACCGAGGAGACCGGCGCCAACATCTCCATCGAGGACGACGGCACCGTGTTCATCGGTGCGTCCGACGGCGAGTCGGCGCAGGCGGCGATCGACCGCGTCAACGCGATCGCCAATCCGCAGCTGCCCAAGGTGGGCGAGCGGTTCCTGGGCACCGTGGTCAAGACCACCGCGTTCGGTGCCTTCGTGTCGCTGCTGCCCGGCCGCGACGGCCTCGTGCACATCTCCAAGCTCGGTAAGGGCAAGCGCATCAACAAGGTCGAGGACGTGGTGAACGTCGGCTCCAAGTTGCAGGTGGAGATCGCCGACATCGATGAGCGCGGCAAGATCAGCCTCATCCCCGTCGACGACGACGCCAAGGCCGCACCGGCCGAGGAGAAGGCCTCCGCCGACGCCTGATCGTCGACTCGGTTCCCCGGCCCGTTCCCGCTTCGGCGGGGGCGGGCCGGTGTCGTCGGTGCTGGTATGTCGTGGATGCCACTCACAGGCTCTACGAGTGTGTCAGTAGCCTGGCGGGCGTGTGCTTGATCCTGTTCGCCCTCGAGGTCGACCCGAATTTTCGCCTCGTCCTCGCCGCCAACCGTGACGAGTTCCATCGTCGGCGCAGCGCCGCGGTACACCGGTGGGACGATCTGCCGGTGATCGGTGGACGTGACCTCGAGGCGGGTGGTACCTGGCTCGGCCTCGCTCCCGACAAGTACCGGTTGGCCGCGGTGACCAACGTGCGTGACGGGATCGCACAACCGCAGCCGGACAAGCGATCTCGCGGTGGACTACCCGTCGACTTCGTGACCGGCACGGGCAGTGCCGCCGACGCTGCGGCAGCCCTCGTGGAGACCGCCGACCGGTATGCCCCGGTGAACCTACTCGTCGACGACGGAGCCGAGATGTGGTGGGCCACCAACCATCTCGAACCCCGTGCCGTGCGGGTGGAGCCGGGAATCCACGGATTGTCCAACGGCGCACTCGACGAACCGTGGCCGAAGGTGACGGCGGGGACGGCCATGCTGCGCGACGCGCTGACGTCATCGGTCCCGTCGTCGTCCGATCCCGAAGCACTGCTCGAGGCCCTGCACGACACCACCGTCGCCGACGACGCCGCGCTCCCGCACACGGGTGTTCCGCTCGACAACGAGCGCGCCCTGTCGGCCATGTTCGTCGACATGGGGGAGTACGGCACCCGGGCCGGCACGGTGGTTCGGATCGACTCCGCCGGCCACGGCGACATCACCGAACGCCGTTACACCCCCGACCAAGGTCCCTCCACCGTGGCCATCAGCGTCTGATCGCCCACCGTCGGGCTAGATTGCTCGGGTGACACACGCCGTCCTGGATGTCCTGCCGATCGCCGTCGCCCTACTCATGGCCTCCCTGCCACTGGTGATGATGAGCATGGCGCTGGTCATCAAACGCACGGGCGTGATCGGATGGTGCTTTCTGCTCGGTTGGCTGACCGGTCTCGCCGCGGTACTCGTGGTTCTCATCGCGATCGTCGACGTCGGCTCGCTCTCCGGCGGTTCGGGCCCCGCGATGGGCGTCGTGGGAGTGGTGGCGGGCCTCGCATTGCTGGGCTGGGGAATCCGCAAGTGGCAGAAGGTATGGACGGCCGATGGCGCCGACAGCGAGGTCCCGGGGTGGTACTCGATGATCGAGGAGATCGGTGCCGCGAAGGCCACCGCATCGGGATTCGGTCTGGCGGCCCTCAATCCGAAGAACCTGCTCATCACGGTGTCGGCGGCCGCCGCGATCGCCGAGGCCACCGCCGACGTCGGGGCCCAGGCAGTCGCGATCGTCGTGTTCGTCGTCGTCGGCAGTCTCGCAGTGGCCGCGCCGACAATCGCCACGAGCATTGCCGGCGAGCGCGCCGAACCGACGCTGGCGCGACTCGACGCGCTGATCACCCGGCACAATGCGCTGATCGTCGGCACGGTGCTGATCGTGCTCGGCTTCGTGGTGATCACCAATGGGCTTGAAGCGCTGTGAGGTCTGTGTCGGCCTCGACGATGTCACCGCACCGAGATGGCGGCGCGAGTAGCGTTCGGTCGCACCTGGTCTCACGCCGACGCCTGCGCCCCATCGAGGGAGCGCAGGCGTCGGTGTGCCGAGACCGTGTGGTGATCTCCTCAGTGCGCGGCGAACGGATTCGCGGTGACCGGGATGTTCAGGGCGGCACCGACTTCTGGGGTGTAGAGGTGTCCGTCGTGGGTCGACAATCCGGCGGCCAGCGAGGCGTCGTCGCGGCAGGCCGCCTCCCATCCCTTGTCAGCCAGGCGCAGCACGTAGGGCAGGGTGGCGCCGGTGAGTGCCTGGGTCGAGGTGCGGGCAACCGTGCCGGGCATGTTGGCCACGCAGTAGAAGACGCTGTCGTGCACGGTGAAGGTCGGATCGTCGTGGGTGGTGGGGCGTGAATCCTCGAAGCAGCCGCCCTGATCGATCGCGATGTCGACCAGCACCGAGCCCGGCTTCATCTGTGCGACAAGGCTGTTGGGTACCAGGACCGGCGCCTTGGCGCCCGGGACGAGAACCGCGCCGATGACCAGATCGGCCTGCTTGATCGCCTCGGCCAGGGCCAGAGACGTCGAGTGACGAGTGTGCACCCGACCACCGAAGCGTGCGTCGATCGCGCGCAGCTTGGTGATGTCGAGATCGAAGACGGTGACCTGAGCGCCCATGCCCATGGCGATGGTCGCCGCGTTGACGCCGCTGACCCCACCGCCGATGACGACGACGTCGGCCGGTTCGGTTCCGGGAACGCCGCCCATGAGAACTCCGCGGCCACCTTCGGACCGCATCAGATGGTAGGCGCCGACCTGCGGGGCGAGCCGGCCCGCGACCTCACTCATCGGGGCCAGCAACGGGAGCGAGCCGTCGGCGGCGCGAACAGTCTCGTAGGCGATCGAGGTGGTCTTCGACGCGAGCAGCGCATCGGTGCACGGACGGCTGGCGGCGAGGTGAAGGTAGGTGAACAGGGTCTGCCCGGCACGCATTCGCGGGTATTCGGCGGCGATGGGCTCCTTGACCTTGAGGATCATCTCGGCCTGACCCCAGACCTGGTCGGCGGTCGAGAGGATCTGCGCCCCGGCCTCCTTGAAGTCGTTGTCGGCGATCGCCGAACCGAGGCCGGCACCGGCCTCGACGACCACCTCGTGGCCGCGATGGGTCAGCTCGGCGACTCCGGCCGGGGTGGCCGCGACGCGGTACTCGTTGTTCTTGATCTCGGTGGGGATACCGATACGCATGACGGGTTCTCCTTGACGGTGGGGGTCTGTGGCGCCGACGGTGATGAACGTCGACCAGGAATCCTCGTGGCTGAATGTTCCTCGATGAACTAGCCTCAAGAGTGAAGTAACTTCGGAATCGACACAAGTGACATGAACATGATTCTTGAACTCGTCGGTATGCCGAAGATCCATCGACCAGGAGGTATTTGATGCCCGAGTCGCCGAAGGATGTTCGGCCACAGCTCGACGAGGTCGATCGTCAATTGCTGCGGCACCTGCAGACCGACGCCCGGGTCACCAACAGCGACCTCGCCGCACGCGTGGGGATCGCCGCATCGACCTGCCACGGTCGCGTCCGACGACTGCGGGATCTCGGCGTCATCCGCGGGTTCTTCGCCGATGTCGATCCCGCTGCGGTGGGTCGTCCGCTGCGTGCGATGGTCGCGGTCAGCCTGCAATCGGATGCCCGCGGTCAGATCCGGAAGTTCGTCGGTGAGATCACCGGCCACGACGAGGTGATCGACGTGTTCTTCCTCGCCGGCTCCGACGACTACCTGCTGCACGTCGCGACGGCCGACACCGAGGAACTGCGTCGCTTCGTCGAGATGCTCAACGCCCGCCGAGAGGTCGCGGGCACGACGACGTCGCTGGTGTTCGACCACCGACGCGGCGACGCGCCGATCTACTGACCCGTCTGCGCACCCTCATTTCGACGTCCTCGTTCACCGGCCGTGGCGCCTGCGGGCGGGCCCGTCGACGCGTCCCCATAGACTTGGTGCGGGACCAATCGGGTCGTACGCGGCAACCCGTCGAGGAAAGGCTGACATGGCGCAGGGCATCAGGGTTGGGGTCTTCGGCTCCAACGGCAAGGTCGGCAGGGCGATCGTGTCGGGCATCGAGGCGGCCGACGACCTCACCTATACCGCCGGCGTCGACAAGGGCGACGCCCCGGAGTTCTTCACCGACACCGACACCCAGGTCGTCGTCGACTTCACCCATCCCGACGTGGTGATGGACAACCTGAAGTTCCTCATCGGCAACGGGATTCACGCCGTGGTCGGGACGACCGGCTTCACCGACGAGCGCCTCGCACAGGTACGCGAATGGCTCGCCGAGGCACCCGGCGTGGGGGTGCTCATCGCGCCGAACTTCGCGATCGGTGCGGTCCTGTGCATGCGCTTCGCCCAACAGGCGGCCCGCTTCTACGACTCCGTCGAGGTGATCGAACTGCATCACGCGGCCAAGGCCGACGCGCCCTCGGGCACCGCCTATCGCACCGCGTCGTTGATCGCCGAGGCCCGTGCGGCCGCCGGCGTCGGCCCCAGTCCCGACGCCACGACCGCCGAACTCGACGGCGCGCGCGGTGCCGAGGTCGACGGTGTGCGCGTGCACTCGGTGCGCCTCGCCGGCCTCGTCGCCCATCAGGAGGTCCTGCTCGGCACCGAGGGCGAGACCCTGACCATTCGTCACGACTCGCTGGATCGCACGTCGTTCGTCCCGGGTGTGCTGCTCGGCGTCCGCAGCATCGGCGAGCGGCCGGGTCTGACCGTCGGTCTCGACGACCTCATGGACCTGTAGGGGCGCCGCTCATGGCTCCCGACCCCGATCCGTCCCGTCCCGATCCGACCGGATCGGATGCGGACCAGTCGTCCGCCCGGTCGAAGAAGATCCGCGAGCGCGACGCCCGTCCGATCGTGTGGATGATCGCCTTCCTGGTCATCGCGATGTGCGTGTACTTCGTGCTGCTCGGGCAGCGTGGCGTCGACCTGATCACCAGCGGGACCGCGGCCGGCATCGGCATCGGGATCGGCGTGCTGATCCTGCCGTTCCTGGGGATCTGGATGATCGTGGCCACCTTACGGGCCGGTATCGAGCATCAGCGATTGGCGCGCGCGATCGCCGAGGAGGGGCGGGAGCTCGACGTCTCCGACATGCCGCGCCGACCGTCCGGCCGCATCGAACGCGATGCGGCCGACGCGCTGTTCGCGCAGGTTCGTCAGGAGTGGGAGGCCGACCCGAATGACTGGCGCAACACCTACCGCATCGCCCGCGCCTATGACTACGCCGGGGACCGGAGTCGCGCCCGGGAAATGATGAAACGTGCTGTCGCGCAATACCGTGGGCGGGCGTGATGGCAACACTGTTGATCGTGCACCACACCCCGTCGCCGCACTGTCAGGCGATGTTCGAGGCGGTCGTGTCCGGCGCCACCGACCCCGAGATCACCGGTGTCGGGGTGGTGCGCCGCGCCGCGCTGTCGGTGTCGGCCAGCGACTTTCTCGACGCGGACGGTTACGTATTGGGGAGCCCGGCGAACCTCGGCTCGATCTCGGGTGCTCTCAAGCACGCCTTCGACGGTTCGTACTACCAGATCCTCGATTCGACGCGGGGCCGACCGTTCGGGCTGTACCTGCACGGCAACGAGGGCACCGAGGGGGCGCAAGCCGCGGTCGACCGGATCACCGCCGGACTGGGCTGGACGAAGGCCGCCGAGTACGTCATCGCGTCGAACAAGCCCGACAAGGCGGTGCTCGAGGCGTGCTGGGAACTCGGGGCCACAGTGGCCGCCGGGATCATGGAGAGCTGAGAGCCTCTCGTTGCGCCGCTATTCATAGGTATGCCTAAGCTCATGTCCATGTCGAGAACTTTGCGCAGTTCGTGGCTGGGTCGAGTGTTCACGTCGATGGTGTGCCTCGGGGCGGTCGTCGTGGGTTCCGGTGTGGTGGCGGGTGAGGCACGGGCCGAGCCCGCGCCGGACCTGGCTGTCGAGACGGTCACCGGTGGTCTGCGGATTCCGTGGGAGGTCGTCGCGGCGCCGGACGGAACCATCCTCACCAACGAACGGTCGGGAAGGTTCGTGGCCGTCGCGCCCGACGGCCGCGCACACACGGTGCGGGCAGACCTGTCGACCCTGTTCGTCACCGGCGAGGCCGGACTGATGGGAATGGCGCTGGATCCGGGCTTCGCCACCAACCGACGTCTTTACACCTGCCAGTCGGAGGTCACCGCACCGACCGGCCGGATCACCGCTCCGCCGTCGCTTATCCGATCGCCTCTGCCGTGGCCCACCACCGGTCAGGTGAACAGCGTCGTCGCCTGGCGCGTGGCGCACGACTGGTCGGCGCTGACGCGGGAACGCACCGTGCTGTCCGGCATTCCGCTCACGATGGCCGGACGCGAAGCCGGGTGCGGCGTCACCGCAGCCCCCGACGGCACACTCTGGATCGGCACCGGCGACACCGGACTGCCGACCGTCTCCCAGGATCGATCCTCGTTGGGCGGCAAGGTCTTGCACATCAACGCCGACGGCAGCCCGGCAGCCGGCAATCCCGACGCCGCCAGCCCGATCTTCACCCTCGGCCATCGCAACGTTCAGAACATCGCCCTGGGTCCGGCGGGGCGCGTGTACTCCATCGAGCAGGGCACGCATGTCGACGACGAGCTCAATCTCCTCACCGCCGGCGGCAACTACGGTTTCCGCCCCGACAAGCGAATTCCCCTCAACGACGAGGACGCGGTGATGACCGATCCCCGCGTACCGGGTGCCATCGGTCCGGTGTGGAAGTCGGGTGCGCCGACGGTCGCGCCGCCCGCCATCACCTTTCTCCCCGATTCCGGTTGGGGACAGTGGAACGGTGCCCTGGTGATCTCCGCGCTCAAGGGCAAGCGACTGATCCTCGTGCAGCTCTCCGACGATGGACGGCGGGTCGTGCGCACCGCCGACGCACTCGACGGTGAGTACGGCAGGCTGCGCGGGACGACGATCGCCGCCGACGGGTCGTTGCTGCTGCTCACCAACAACGGCACGGACGACAAGATCCTGCGGGTTCGGCCGAGCTGATCGGCGCGCCGGGACAGGTTCACCCGTGCCGGGTTCACCTACACTGGCTCCCGTGAGCACGGCGATCCACGGCAGCGCGCCGACCGGCACGATCCCCACCCCGTACGAGGACCTGTTGCGGTTGGTGCTCGACACCGGCACCCCGAAGGCCGACCGCACCGGAACCGGTACGCGCAGCCTGTTCGGCCATCAGTTGCGCTACGACCTCGCCGCGGGATTCCCGCTGATCACCACCAAGAAGGTGCATCTCAAGTCGATCGTCTACGAGTTGCTCTGGTTCTTGCGCGGAGACTCCAACGTGCGATGGCTGCAGGACCGCGGGGTCAGCATCTGGGATGAATGGGCCGACGCCAACGGTGATCTCGGCCCTGTCTACGGAGTCCAGTGGCGCAGCTGGCCGACACCGTCGGGGGAACACATCGATCAGATCTCGGCCGCGTTGGACATGCTGCGGACCAACCCGGACTCGCGCCGTAACATCGTCTCGGCCTGGAACGTCGGGGAGATCCCGCAGATGGCGCTACCGCCTTGCCACGCGTTCTTCCAGTTCTACGTCGCCGACGGCAAGCTCTCGTGCCAGCTGTATCAGCGCAGCGCCGACCTGTTCCTCGGCGTGCCGTTCAACATCGCGTCCTACGCCCTGCTGACCCACATGATGGCCCAGCAGGCCGACCTCGACGTCGGCGAATTCGTCTGGACCGGCGGCGACTGCCACATCTATGACAACCACGTCGAGCAGGTGACCCGCCAGCTGTCGCGGGAGCCCTACCCATACCCGACACTCGCGTTGCGCAAAGCGGATTCGATCTTCGACTACGACTTCGACGATGTCGCCGTCGTCGGCTACCGGTCGCACCCGGGCATCAAGGCGCCGGTGGCGGTCTGACCTGTCGTGGCCTGAGGTGCCGCGAACGGCAATGTCGGAGGTGGCCATTATCCTGGGTTCATGGGCGGCATCACACTCATCTGGGCGCAGGATCGGGTCGGCGCGATCGGCCGCGACAACACCATCCCGTGGCGTGTGCCCGAGGACATGGCACGGTTTCGCGAGGTCACCGGCTCGCACGCGGTCGTGATGGGACGCAAGACCTGGGAGTCACTGCCCGAGCGTTTCCGGCCACTGCCCGGTCGGCGCAACATCGTGATCACCCGCTCGCAGACCTATCGCCCCGAAGGCGCCGAGGTGGTCCACACGGTGACCGAAGCGCTGCAGCTCGCCGGCTCCGACGCGGTGGTGATGGGCGGCGGAGAGATCTACACGGCCGCAATGGACCACGCGACTCACCTGCGGGTCACCGAGATCGACATGCTGGTCACCGGTGCCGATGCGTTCGCCCCGGTGATCGACGAGAGGTGGCACACGACGACCGAGACCGACTGGGCGCAGTCGAGCACCGGGACGTTCTATCGGTTCGTCGACTACGTGCGGCACACGTCCTGACGTGGCCGCCGCCCTCACCACGGCTCAGGCCCGCCGCATCGCGCTGACGGCACAGGGATTTTCCGACCGGCCGCCGACTGGTGCCGTCACCATGCGGCTTGTCGAACGAGTCGTGGCGCGCACCAAGCTGTTTCAGATGGACTCGGTCAACATCGCAGTGCGGGCGCATTATCTGCCGCTTTTCAGTCGGCTCGGCCCCTACGATCAGGCACTGCTCGATCGGGCCGCCTGGCGGCCCGGGCGTGGGCGCCGTTTGTTGACCGAATACTGGGCGCACGAGGCCGCGCTCATCCCCGTCGACGATTGGCCGCTGTTCGGGTTCCGGATGGCCGAGTACCGCGACGGACGCTACCGTCACACGCGAGACACCATGCGTCGCAACCGTGAACTCGCCGACGACGTGCGCGCAGTGATCGCCGAGACCGGGCCGGTGACCCCGCGGCGCATCGAAGAAGTCCTCGGAATCGAGCGCGCACCACAGGCCGCGGGCGGCTGGTGGAACCGCGGTGAGGTCAAACACCTCTGCGAGGCGATGTTCGCCTCCGGTGAGTTCGCCGCGACCCGCGACGACGTCTTCGGACGTCACTACGACCTTGCCGAGCGGGTCGTCGGCGCCGATCGAGTGGACCGTCGTGTCGAGCGGGACGACGCGCACCGCGAACTCGTGAGGCGTGCAGCATCGGCCTTGGGGGTGGCCACCGTCGCCGACCTCGCCGACTACTACCGGCTCAAGACCGCAGACGTGCGGCCCGCTATCGCCGACCTGATCGACTCCGGTGTCCTGCAACCGGTTTCGGTGGACGGGTGGCGCGATGGTGCGTACCTCCACACCGCTGCAACGGTTCCCGCCCGGGTTCGCACAGCCAATCGTGAACGGGGAGCCATTCTGTCCCCGTTCGATCCGCTGGTGTTCTTCAGGCCTCGCACCGAACGAATCTTTGGTTTTCACTATCGAATCGAGATCTACGTTCCCGAACACAAACGCGTGCACGGGTATTACGTCCACCCGTACCTGCTCGGCGACGAGATCGTGGCGCGCGTCGATCTCAAGGCCGATCGGCAGCGCGGGGTGCTGATGGTTCCGGGAGTATTTTCCGAGGCTGGGCAACGTCTTTCGGAGATCGCGTCGGCATTGCGACGCGCCCTGCAGGTGTTGGCCGACTGGCTCGGGATGGAGTCGGTCGAGATCGGTTCCCGCGGGGACCTTGCCGACACGCTACGTCATCTCTTGGACTGACAAGCCAGAACTGCGCAAAGTAACGCCTCGACAGGGTTCCCGATAACCACCACAAGTCGCGCTCATCGGCGAGGACGGCGAAAAAGCGTCGCTCGTGGCACTCATTCGCGAGCGTTGATGAGTTGGTGCGGATCGTCGCAGGGTTGCGATGCCGTCCGTTCAGGCACAGGGTGACGACAGGCCCAACCCGACAGAGGAGCTGGTGTGGAGCCATTGGATCGGACGGCAGCGGATCAGACAGCAGGGGATCGGCCGCCAATGCATCGACCGGCATTGCATCGACCGGGCGATACGCAGATGGTCGCCGGAGACCCCGGCGGGAAAGCGCGTGGGCTGGCATTGCTGGCCGAGGTCGGCGTGGCTGTACCGGAATGGGTGGTGCTCGGCGCTGATCTGTTCGAAAAGTATGTGCAGGAAACAGGTCTCACCGACCTGAGGTATCTGGTGAACTCGGCCGAGGATGAACGCACCGCCCAGCGGTACGCGGCAGAATTGCGCGAGCGCGTCCTGTCGTCGTCGACGCCCGACGACATCGACGACACGATCGACGCGGCATGGTCGCGACTCGGCCGCGGACCGGTGGCGGTGCGGTCGTCGGTGGCGGCCGAGGACGGCGCGGACCTCTCCTACGCCGGCCAGTTCGAAACATATCTCAATATCACTGGAACACAGGATATCTCGCTCCGGGTGCGTCAATGTTGGGCGTCGGCGTACGCGCCGCGGGTGCTCAGTTACAGGTGGGCACACGGGGTCCGCGAGGCGGATGCGATCGCCGTGGTGCTGCAGAGACAGCTCGATCCGTTGACCAGTGGAGTCGTGTTCACCGCCAACCCCACGACCGGTGCCCGCGACGAGATGGTCGTCAGCGCGGTGTACGGACTCGGGGAGGGACTCGTCTCCGGCGCCGTCGACGCCGACACCGTCATCGTCGGTTCCGACGGCTCGGTGCGCGCCACGACCATCGGGGACAAGGACTCCCGGGTCGTCACCGTGCCCGGCGGTGGCATCGCGACCATCGGCGTCGACGACGCCGACCGACGACGCGCGGCCCTGACCGCCGGCCAGATACAGGAACTCGTCGCGACCGCCGAGCGGATCGAGGAGGCCATCGGCGCGCCCCAGGACATCGAATGGGCCCTCGACGGTGGGGGCCTGTGGTTCCTGCAGGCCCGCCCGATCACCACCGTGGCCACCGCCGCGCCTTCGTCGAGACCGGCGTCGGACTGGCTGATCCGCGGTGCGGGCGAGTGCGTGGCCGACGACGATCTGCGAATCTGGGACAACTCCAACATCATCGAGAGCTTCAACGGGATCACCTCGCCCCTGACCTACACCACCGCCGCCGACATCTACGGTCGCGTCTACCGCGGCTACGCCGAATCGATGCGCCTGCCGCGGGCGGCCCTCGCCCAGATCGACACCTGGACGCCGGTGATGCTGGGCAGTTTTCACGGACGTGTGTATTACAACCTGCTCCACTGGTACCGCATGGTCGGCATCGCGCCGGGGCACGCCCTCAACCGCAAGGTCCTCGAGGCCGCGCTCGGCGTCGCCCAACCACTCGACAAGGACCTGGCGCGAACGCTCAAGCCGTACTCCCTGGCCAACCCGATCCGGCGGCTCGTCGTGCGAGCGGTCACCACGGCGGTGTACCTCCGTAGGATGCGCGACATCGACGACCTCGTCGAGGACTTCCTCACGGAGTTCTATCGCGTCTACGACCGCTTCGAGAACCTCGATGTGGACACCATGACCGGTGAACAGGCCTATCGCACCTACCGCGAGGTGGAGGGCGATCTGGTTCGCCGATGGGGCCCGCTGATGGTTCTCGACGCGATCCTGCTCACCCTGACCGGTGCGATGTATCTGTTGACCAAGATCTTCCTGCCCAGGGCACCCGAA
Source organism: Gordonia sp. i37 (assembly GCF_002043085.1). Classification (NCBI taxonomy): domain Bacteria; kingdom Bacillati; phylum Actinomycetota; class Actinomycetes; order Mycobacteriales; family Gordoniaceae; genus Gordonia; species Gordonia sp. i37. The sequence goes on from NZ_MVPX01000172.1 coordinate 15,564, forward strand.
TGGTTCCTCTACGCCGTCGTCGGACCAGGTGCCGATGTCGAGTCCGCCGAACCGGCCCGGGCGATGACCGCACTCGCCGAAGTGGTGTCCGCGGACCCCGGCGTCCGCGAACTCGTCACCACCACCCACCCCGCATCGATTCGCCGCGCCCTGCACGAGGGCGGCCACGATGTGATCGCCGCAGCGGTGGAGAACTACCTGCAGCGCTACGGGTACCGGAGCCTCGACGAACTGAAGCTCGAGGTCCCCGATCTGCGTGAGGATCCGTCGTCGTTGTTCGTCATGCTGCGCAGCGCACTCGCGCGCGGCACGGAATCGGCCGCACCTCCCGACCCGGCCATGCATTTGGATCCGGCCACGCGTTCCGCTACCGCGCCGCCGGAGTCGGCCCAGCAGTACCTCGATGCCCATCTACACGGACTACGTCGGCGCACATATGACGCGCTGCGCGGCAAGCTGTCCCGGTGCGCCGCGCATCGTGAGCGTCTGCGATTCGCTCGCACAAGGGCTTTCGGCATGGTCAAACGGTTGATTCGCGTGATGGGGCGCGATCTCGCCGAGCGCGGCGTGCTCAGCGACTTCACCGAGGTCTTCGAGCTGACCGTCACCGAACTCCGCGAATGTTACGAATCGGGCCCACCCGACGATGTAGCGGCCATGGTGTGCGCACGCAGAGCGGCCCGCCACGCCGACTCGACCCTGATCGCGCCGGAACGCTTCGAGACCCTCGGACAGCATCTCGACGACGCGGCACTTGCCGCGCAGGGCTGGACGCCCGTGGCCGAGATCGCTGCTGCGCCTGCGGGATCGGTGCTCGTGGGCACACCGTCGTGTGCGGGTACCGCCGAGGCGACCGCCCACGTGGTGACCGAGCCGATCGGCGTCGACGGAGGCATTCTCGTCGCCTATCGCACCGACCCCGGGTGGGTGGCCGCATTGCCGTCCGCCTCGGCGCTGGTCATCGAACGCGGTAGTCCGCTGACCCACGTGGCCATCGTCGCCCGCGAACTCGGCATTCCGACCGTGGTGCAACTTCGTGACGCGACGGCGTTGCTGCGCAGCGGGATGCACGTACGCGTCGACGGCACCGCGGGAACCGTGACGGTCGTGACGGATGCGCCGCAATCGACCGATACCGCACCCGACGACCCGCCATCGTCGGCCACCGCCACCCCGGACGGGGCGCGACTCGAGAGGACCCCCGACCATGCGTGATCGAACCGGCCGCGACGCACCCGAGATCATCCGTGGATGGCTGCGCGACCCCGCACCGGACAAGGGCATCCACCTCGCCGATGAGGACGGCGGGTGGATCTTTTACTCCTACACCGACATCGCCGGGCGAGCGTTACGCATCGCCGGTGCCATGCGCGAGCACGCGGTACGCGCCGGTGACGGAGTGTGCGTGATCCTGCCCACCGATGTCACCTGCGCGGCAGCGTTCTACGCGGTCTGGGCGTGCGGCGCGGTCTTCACACCGATCCCCCCGCCGACCTTTGCCGACCTCGACGAGTACACCGCGCACGCCGCGGCCATCCTCGCCCAGGCCGCTCCCGCTCTCGTCGTGACCGCACCCGGTCTCACACCACTGGTGACCGACGCCGTGTCCGCGGCGGGACTCGACGTCCCGGTCATGGAGGTGGGCGCCGCCGGCTCGGACGCCACGCCGCTCGACGACCTCGCGCCGACGACCGAATGCGCTCTGCTGCAGTTCACCTCCGGATCCACCGGCATACCGCGCGGGGTCGAGATCTCCTGGCCCAATCTCGCGACCAACACCGCGATGATCACCGACCTGCTGTGCTGGCGTGCCGACGAACCGATGGCGTCGTGGCTTCCCCTCTACCACGACATGGGACTGGTCGGTGGCTTCCTCACCACGGTCACCAATCAGGAAGATCTGTACCTGATGCGACCCGACCAGTTCGTGCGTGATCCGGCGCGCTGGCTGCGCGCGATGGAGATCGCCCGCCACACACCGTCCCCGTCGTTCTCCTTGGGTTACCTGGCCCACCGTATTCGCCCCGACGACATCGACCGTCTCGACCTATCGGGATGGCGCACCCTCGCGGTCGGTTCGGAGCCGGTGGAACTGTCGGATCTGCAATCGTTTTGCCGCCTTGTCGCCCCACAGGGCTTCGACCCGGCCGCGATCACCCTGGCCTACGGACTCGCCGAATCGACGTTGATGGTCAGTTCCTCGAGGCGCGACCGACCGATCACACTGCTCCGACCGGCCTCGCCACTTCGGTTCGGGGAGCCGGTCGACATGGGCAGATGTGCGGTGTTCGACGTCGATGCCGAGTATCCGGGATCGGGATGGATTGCCGGCCTGGGGTGTTCGACCCCTGACTCCGAGGTCGCCGTCGTCGACGACGACGGTCGGCCGGTGCCCGACGGGGTGCTCGGTGAGGTGACGGTCCGCGGTGGCTCCGTCGCCCGCGGCTATCTCGCCGGGTCACCGGCCGGTTCGACCCACATCACCGACGGTGTGCTCCACACCGGCGATGCCGGATTCCTGCACAACGCAGAGCTCTATGTCCTCGGTCGGATGGGATCGAGCCTGAAGGTGCGGGGCCGCTCGGTGTTCATGGAGGATGTCGAATCGACGGTGTCGGTCGAATGCGGGATCACCAAGGGCAAACTGGCGGCGGTGGCGATCACCGATGCCGGGTCGCAAGGCGTCGCACTGTTCGCCGAGACCGCGCCGGGAGAATGGATCTCCCACGCCCGCACCGTTATTCGCGGGCAACTCGGGCCCGCTCAGACGGTCACCGTCATCACCGGCGGGCGCGGCCTGATCCGGCGCACCTCGAGCGGAAAGCCGCGCCGGCGCCACATGTGGCAGATGTTCACCGCCGGGGAGATGACCGACGCCGTGGTGCATGAGGTCGACGGCACCGCGAGTGCCGCCTCTGCGAGCACCGTCGCGTCGGCCCGGGAGACCGCCGACGACCGGGCCGTTCCGACGCTGCCCGCGCAGCGCGTGGCCCAACTCCTCGATACCGCACTAGACTCGGTCGTCGTCCCCGACAACTGTGCGATCGTGTTCGAGGGGTCACTCGCTGAGGGATTCGGCAACGAAGGCTCCGACGTCGATTTCCTCGTCGTGGCGGGCGGCGACGAAGAATTGCCGACGCTGCCGACGGTCCTGTTCGGTGACGGCCGCCGCCTCGAGGTGCGCACCCGTTCGCTCGCCCAGCTGCGCCACCACTTGGAGACGGTCGCCGATCATCTGGCCACCGGCACCGTCTCCGAGCTCGACGAGGATCTACTCAACCGGTGCCAACGATTCCTGCGCTCGACCACGATTCGTACGAGCGCCCTCGTCGACCTCGACGAGCTGCGGGGGATCATCGACCACCGCCGTTTCGGTGAGGTGATGGCGCGATGGTGGCGCCATCGCGCGGTGGCGGTGCTGCGGCACGTCACCACTCTGCGGACCCTCGGTGCCGACGACGAAGCGATCGGGTGGATGCGTGATGCACTCGTTCAGGCGGCCAAGGCATGGTGCGCCGAGCGCGGCGAAACCTACGTGGAGACCAAATGGCTTCCCCGACAGCTCGATCGGATCGACGACGAGAGGATGACCGAACGGTGGACCGCTGCGACGACACCGCCCACGCCTGACGCCGACTCGACCGGCTCCTGGTGGGTGACGGCCACCGACCTGCTCGCGGAGATCGGAATCGACGCGAACGAGTGGACGGATGCGCGGCAGCTTCGGCTCGCACGTGTTCCCGGTGTGACGACGTGGACCATCGGTTCGCGTGTGCACGTGGTGCGTGGTGTGCGGGACGTCTTCGTGCTCTCCGACCCCGCGGCACAAGCGTGGCGGCAGATGGTGTTCCGTCGTCCGGTGCTCGAGATCTGCGACCGCGGTGACCGTGCCGGGCAGGCGGAGCACCGCCCGGTCGCGGAGTACCTCGTCGAGTTCCTTCGACTCGGTGTCGTCGGAGTGGACTGGGCAGGCGCCGGGCCCATCCGGCCGGCGATCGCGATGTGCGAGGTCTCCGAACCGTACACACCACCGCCGGCCACGAGCGGTCCGATCGTCGGACTGGGTGGGGCGGTCGCCCCGCCGAGGGAGGGCGTTGCCGTGCTCTCGCCGTTGCCCGCAGAGCGATTCGCCTCGGCCGGCTTACAACTCACCTGGGCCAACATCGTCGCCGAGAACGCGCGGGAGGACCTCGTCGGCGCCCTCAAGAGCGGGCAGGGCGGTGTGGCCGATGTTGCAGCGCCACGCCTGATCGCAATGATCGCCCGAATGGTGCTCTCGGCGTGGGGAGTTCATCCTCTACCTCCCGATGTCACTCCGGCAGCCACGCTCCGCAGGATCCTGCCGAGCCCGATGATCGAACCCTCGACACTCACCGTCATCGAGCGGGCCGCCCATTTCCGATTCGACGACATCTTGTCCTCGGGCGGCGACGGACTCGCCGAACTCGAGGTACTCGACGGACTCCTCGGCGCGGTCCGGGCGCTCGTCGGCAGTGACTTCCCGGCCTCCTTCGACTCCCGCGACCAATGGCGCCGCACCCTCGAGATCGCCTACGACTGGGTTCGCCTGGGCACTCACCTGGAGGTTCGGTTGCCGCTGGCCGAGGCCGCCGATCTGATGAACAGCGGAGGCGGACAACCACATCCGGTCGCCGACGCCCCGCCGGCACCGTCCACACCGATCGGGGGTGGCGCCCGATGAGCGTCGATGAGCAGCACAACGCGGGCCCGGACCACCAGGTCCGACGGATCGTGGTCGCGATGGCGCCGAACCCGCCCGCGGATGCGCCGGCGGCAACCGATCGCCTCCGCGAGGACCTCGGATACGAATCCGTCCGGCTCATCGAGCTCACCATTGCCCTGGAGAGAGCGTTCGGCCTGCCGCCCCTACCGCCCGCCGAACTCGCCGGCGTGCGCCGGGTAGGCGATGTCGAGGCCCTCATCCGCCGCCAGATCGGCCCCGACGATAGTCGCCGGATCAGCACCGACGATAGTCGCCGGATCAGCACCGACGATAGTCGCCGGATCAGCACCGACGGTAGAGGAGAAGGCCGATGACCCCGTCACATGATCGGCGCCGGCGTGATCACATCCTGGTGACCGGCGCTGCGGGCCTGGTCGGTACCGAGGTGTGCCGCAGACTCGAGGCGTCGGGCCGGCCGGTGATCGGCGTGACCCATCGCACCGACTCACTGATCGCCAACGACGGTGCACCCGTGACCATTTCCGACACGATCACCGGTGACGTGCGACTCGGTGGATTCGGTCCCGCGGTGACCGCCCGGGCCGATTCGCTGGCCGGTCGGGTATCGACGATCGTGCACTGCGCGGCGACCACCGCCTTCGATGCCGCCGAGGAGGACTACGCGCAACTCAATGTGGGCGGCACCGCGCACGCCGTCGACCTTGCCCGCGCCTGGGACGTCCCGTTGGTGCACGTGTCGACCGCCTATGTCTGCGGCATGCGGGGCGGCACGATCGCCGAGGACGAGCTCGACGTCGGTCAGGTGTTCGGAACCCGCTACGAGAAGAGCAAATTCGATGCCGAGAAGCTCGTCGAACGTGCCCGCGCCGATGGGTTGCGCGCGGTGACGGTCCGGCCCGGGATCGTGACCGGCGTGAGTACCGACGGTGCCATCCGGGACCACAAGAACCTCTACACCGTCGTCAAACTCATGGTCGAGGGCAAACTGCGCACGCTGCCGGGACGCTACGACGCCACACTGTCGCTCGCGCCGGTCGATCACGTCGCCGACATCGTCACCGCCGCCACGTGCCACGCCGCCGATCTCGACGGAAAGGTACTGCACGCGTTGAGCTCTCGGCCGGTGACCCTGCGGGAGCTCTCCGACGTCCTGGCCGAGTATCCCTCCTTCCATGTGGCCACCTTCGTCCCGGATGCCACCTTCGATCCCGATGCACTCGAGGTGATCGAACGCGAGTACTTCCGCCGGGTCGGCTCGCTCTACACCAGCTACTTCCAACGGCGGCAGACCTTCTCGACCGGCATCGCCGAGACTGTCCTGGGGCGGCCGGCACCGGAATGTGGACCCGACTACTTGCGATTGCTTCTCGACCATTGCCTCGACATCGGCTACCTCGGTGCGCCACTGCCAGACGTGGAGACCGTCCTCGCCGGCCTCGGTGGTGCTCGATGACCGTGAAGACCGAGCGCGCGCACCACGCGACGACCCCCATGACCGCCGATCTGCTCACCCGGATCGGCGTCGACGGCGCCGACCTGTCGACCCACCTCGGCGACACCTACGTGCTCGAGGCGATCGAGCATCTCGATCGGATGGGTGTGGAGGCAGACTGGTTTGCCACCCGATGCTCACTGCTGCTCCTCAAACCCGACGCCGTGGTGGCCCGTGGCGTCGCGCCGACGCTCGAGTGGCTGGCCGCGCATCGGTGGCGAATCCTGCACGCCGCACGGGTCGAGTCGGGACGCCACCTCGCGAGGGCGTTGTGGCAGACCTCGTGGGCGCGGGCGTCGGTCGAGCGTCGCCGACTGGCCGACCTCCTGGTCGAGATGTGCGACTCCATGGTCCTTCTCGTCACCGACGACCACAGCGCTGTCGGTGCCGCGGACGGCGCTGTCGGCGTTTCTGCGGGCGCTGTCGGCGGAGAATCGGCGACGGTGCGGCTGACGCGGGAGAAGGGACCCACCGATCCGACCGCGGGTGCCCCGGGTGAGCTGCGGCATGCGCTCGGTCACCGCAGCTACCTGCTGAATCTCGTGCATACACCCGACACGCCCGTCGAGGTGTTGCGGGAATGGGCGATCATGCTCGACGAACCCGCGCGCGCAGCGTGCCTGCGGGATGTGATCGACGGTGGTGTCGACGTCGCCGAGCGGGTGGCGGCGTTGGCTGGGGAACTGTATTCGCAGACGCCGTCGCGTGAGTTCGGGCGGGCAGTGGCCGCCGAGCGGGTCGCCGCCCAGATGAATGTTGCTGCTGCACGTCTCGCGCCCCCGGGGCCCCACCTCACCGATGACCGGCTCTGTGCCGACATGCTGCGCAGCGCCTGGGCGAACGGGATCGACCTGGACCCGTGGTCGGTGATCGTGCTCGGCTCCCACATTCTGCCCATGACATCCGACCCGACCCGACGGGAGTGCAGATGACCACGCACATGACACCGGCCCCGGACCATCTCACCGTGGCGCCCACCTTCCACAGTCAGACGATTCCGCGCGAACTCGTTCATCGGTGTTCCGTCTCGGAGGTGTTCGTCACATCGTTGTCGCGCGCGCAGCCGGATCTCGGCGACGACGAATTCCGCGTCGGTGCGCAGCTTCCGCGAATGCACGCCTACTTCGGGGATCACCGTGGGCCGCAGGCGGGTCGTCATGACCCGTTGTTGGTGATGGAAACCGCGCGGCAGGCCGCGATCGCGGTGACCCACCAGTTCTTCGACGTGCCGCTCGACAGCGCGTTCCTGGTCCGCACCTTCAACGGCGTCGCCGACGCACCTGTTGACGACGGGGCGTGGCGGCCGGGATCCCGGCCCGCAGACGTCGACATCTCCGTCGGCATCGGCGCCCGCCATGTGGTCGCCGACCGGCTGATCGGACTCGACATGGTGCTGGCGATCTCGGCCGACGGTGCGCCACTGATGACCGTGGACGGGTCGTTCTCCTGGACGACCCGTGCGCAGTGGTCGGCCCTGCGCGCGCAGGCGCGCGGCGGTGCGGAACGCGGGCGCGTCCACGTGGCCGAGCCGGCACATCCACACGTCGTCGGCCGCTTCGACCCGCGCAACGTCGTGGTCGGGGTGCGCGCGCGGGATGGCCACGAGACGCGGGGCGAACTCGTCGTCGACACCGCCCACCCGGGCTTGTTCGATCACGAACTCGACCACGTGCCGGGCACCCTGCTGCTGGAAGCGGCGCGACAGATCGCGCTTGCTCATGTCGGTACGGACGTGCGGATCGCGGCGGTCCGGAGTTCGTTCGGCCGGTTCGTCGAACTCGATCGGCCGGCGAGGTGCATCGCACGTACAGACCATGCATGTACAGATCATGGGCACGACCCGGCCGACCCCGGAGCGGCAATCTCGGTGCTGGTGACGATCGAGCAGGGCGGCACCGCGTGCGCCGAGGTCCGGCTGGGTGTGGTGATCGGGACGTGATGGTGACCGAAACCCTTCGGGCGTCGTCGGTCTCGGTTGCGCGCATCGCCCGATTCACCGCGGTGATGTTCAAGCCGCAATATCTGCTCTTCGGGGTCCTGTGGGTGCTCGCGGCCGAAGGGACTGCGGCCCGGCTCAGCGGTGTGCGTTGGGAGCCCGGAGCGGCAACGGTCGTGCGCGTGGTGGTCGTGGTGCTCGTTCTGCTGTTCCTGCGGATGGTCGACGAACAGAAGGACCTCGACTACGACCGTGTGTACCACCCGGACCGGCCGCTGGTGACCGGTGCGGTCACCGCCACCGACCTGCGCGTCGCGATGCTCATGCTCGGGGTGGTCGTGGTGGTGCTGTCCGGGACGGCGGGTGTGGGCTCGGCGATCGCGATCGCGGCGGTGCTCGCCTACGGACTCGGTCTGTGGGCCGCCGAGACGGTGTGGCCTGCGCTGCGGCGGTCGGTGCTCGGCAATCTCGCCGTCACCTACCCGGTGCAACTGGTGTTGGCGGCGTATGTCATCGCCTCGGCGGTCGACACCGGACAGGTGGGCGCAGCATGGTCGACGGCGTGGGTCGCGGTGCTGATGGCCGGGTCGTTCCTGCAGTTCGAGTTCGCGCGGAAAATCTCTTGCCGGCCGCGACCCGGTGAGATGTACTACTCGAATCCGCTCGGTGCCGCCGGCGCGGTCGGTGTCTCGATGGGCTTCGTCGCCCTGACGACGGTCGCGGTCCTGGCCATCTGGACGCCGTGGCGATTCGATGGCGTCGGCGCCCTCTTCGGTTGGGCGGCAGTGGTTCTCGCCGTCGTCCCGGTCGGGGCCGCGGTGGTGTGGCTGCGTTCGCGCCACGACGGGTATCCGCCCGTACCCGCCGCGGTGTACGTCCTGACCGTCTACCTCGCGGTCATCGGCGCGGCGCTGGCCACCCCGACGGGATGAGGTGACTCACCGATGACCAGCGCTCGCTCATCGCCTCGGCTCGAGGCGCACCCGGACCTGCGAGGGGGCGGCGACGAAATCGGTGGTCGATGGCCTGACCCGGCGGCGTCCGGCCGGCCGGACGGTCCAGCGCGAGTACAGGGCTGCCGAGCACAACAGGATCGTCGAGATCGCGAACGTGTTTCCCGGGCAATGGCGTTCTCCCACACCGAAAGCGAGATCGGCTTTCCGGTCGAGATCCTCGGCTCGGTCCGGCTGCCATCGGTCCGGGTCGAAGGTCTCCGGATCGGTGTAGAACCGTGGGTCGTGCAGGACGAGGTACGGGCTGTAGATCACCGTCGAACCGTCCGGCAGGGTGAGTCGGCCGGTCTCGTCGTCGCCGAGGGTCACCGGCCCGTCGGCGGTCTGACTGCTGATCCACGGCCCCCACATCCGCAGTGTCTCGGCCACGACCCGACGCAGGTAGGTGAGCTGTTCGAGGTGGTCGGGGTGTACCGGTCCCTCGCCGACGACGCGTTCGACCTCTTGTGCAACAAGGGAACTCACGTGCGGGTTGCGGGCGACCTCGTACCACACCCAGGCCAGGATCGATGCCGTCGAACCGACGCCGGCGGCCACCATCAGCAGCAGTTCGTCGATGATCTCGTCGTCGGACAGGCCGATTCCGGTGTCCTCGTCGGTGTGTCCGACGAGGACCGACAGGACGTCGCCGTGATCGACGCCTTGGCTTCGGTAGCGGCGAACGACGGCGCCGATGGCCTCGCGCAGCATCGCCGAATCCCGCGCGAAACGCCGGTTCGCGCGCATCCGCATCCGGCGGACGGGGGCGGGCAGTGCGCCGCGGATGATCACCTCGCCGAGCAACCAGGGCACGGTTTCGCGAACCCGATCGAGCGCGTCGGCGCCGAAGTCGGCACGAAACAGCGTCGAGGTGACGGTCTGCAGGATCAGACCGTGCGCCTCGGTCCGCAGGTCCACCGGACGCTCATGGGGCAGACCGCGCGACCAGTCGTCGGCGATGGCGGCCGTGGTGACCGCATACCGCGCCAGCCGACGCGCCCGCAACGCCGGTGCCATCTGACGTCTGCGCATCTCGTGGCGTCGGCCACTGAGGACATTGGAGGCCTCCCGGATCGCCTCGTGCATCGCCTCCTGCAGATCGGCGCGGTGGAACTCGCCTGCGGTCCGAAAACCGATCTGCCGGATCAGTTCCGGAGTCGTGACCAGATAGGCGGGCCGGGTCCCGAGGTCCACGCGCACCACCGGGCCGATACGGCCCAGGCCGACGATGAAATGCAGTCCCTGTCGCAGGGCGACGACGCTGTGGCCGAGCCCGGGTACGCGCCCGGGCGCGCTCGGGACGTCCTCGGGCCGCACAGGCATACTTCCTCGGCGCAGTCGCTCGGTACCGACGAGTTCCCGGTAGATCCCGATGGTCTGCCGGGTCATTCGGGACTGGGGGACTGCTTTGTCGGACAACGCATCTCGTGCAGCAGCGAGTCGTGCCGGGTAGGCGAGTACCGCTGCGATGACCGCGGCGACGGAATCGGCCGACGGATCGGCGGCGCGCAGCCCGCCGCCGGTGGGCACCGTCTCGTCGAGGTCGGGATCGCAGTAGATCACCGGGAGACCGGCAGCGGCGGCCTCGAGCAGGACCAGTCCCTGGGTGTCGAATCCGGCCGAGGTGAACAACAGCGCGTCGGCGTCGGCCATCGCGGCCAGTACTCCGGCCCGGTCGGTCGAACCGAGCAACCGAATACGTTGTCGCAGCCCGAATTCGTCGACGAGGGTACGGATGTGGTGCTCCTGATCGCCGCTGCCCAGGATGTCGAGGGTGCATCCCGGGGTCGACGCGACCGCCTCGACGGCCACCATCGGACGCTTCTCCGCGGAGATCCGGCCGCACCACAGCAATCTGAGCGGATCGTCGTGGCTGTGAGCCGACCGTTGCGGCAGTGTGGCCAGGAGATCGTCGTCGACACCGCCGGAGACGACCCGGATGTCACCCGAGAGACCATGGCGGCGCAATCGGTCGGCAAAGTGCTGGGTCGGTGCGATCACCACGTCGGCGGTACGCGCCTGCGCAAGCATCATGTGCCACACCTGCCGTGCGGTGCGGGACTCGGCAACCCGCGCGACCCCTCCGCCGTGGGTCAACAGGCGGGGGGAGACGAGGCAACGGTGCAGGATTCGCATTCCCACCGCGGACGCCCAAGGCGCGGGGGAGGTGCGTTCGACGAACACGTCGTCGCGGCTGTGCATCGTCTGGACCAGTGGGATTCGGTGCCGGCGGGCGACTTTGGCGCCGAGGATCGCAACCCCATAGGTGGTGTGCACGTGCACGACGTCGATCGGGGCGCGTCGGATCAGTTCACTCTCGACCGCCGCGAGGACTCCGCGGGTGGGTACGACGAACGGAAATCCGTTGACCGACAGCGCCCGCGGTGCGGGGACGGCCACGAGCCAGGTGGGCACGGCGGCCTCCGGATCGGTCGGCGCAGGAGCGAACACGGTCACCCGATGGCCGAGGCGTTCGAGTGCCCGACGCTGGTCGTCCACCGCGGTCGAGATGCCACCGAGCGATCCCGGCGGGAAGTCGGTGAACATGGCGATGTGCAGCCGGTCGTGGGGCATACCGCCGGGCTCAGGCGCCGTGGGCTCGCCGGGCTCGGGCGTCGCACTGTCGGGTCGCATTGTCTGCAGGGTAATCCACACCGCAATCGAAAGGAGTCACATGAGGATTGCGATCCCGTTGGCGGGAACACGCGGAGACGTCCAGCCGGCCGTGGCGCTGGGGGTGGAACTGCGCAGGCGCGGGCATGACGTCCTCGTCGGAGCGCCACCGAATCTCCTCGACTTCACCCGTCGTGCCGGTCTCGACGCGGTGAGCTGCGGACCCGATGTGGCACAACTGTATTCCTCCGACGAGGGGCAACGCGCGTTGGCCGCGGGCAGCAGCCTGGCATTGATGCGACTGGTCGGTGCGCAGATGGCCGACTATGCGTCTCGGATGAACACGGAGGTGATCGAGGTCTGTCGGGGTGCCGACGTGGTGGTTGCGACGCTGCTGACCGAGGATCGTGCGGCGTCGGTGACCGAGGCCTTCGACATCCCGATGGTGACGATGCACGGATTCCCGGGGCGGCCGAGCCGCAGCTATCCGTTCCCGGGTGCGCTGCCACCGACGATGACACCGCCCGCGGCGGTGAACCGCGCGACATGGCTGCTCGCCGACAACGTCCGTCGGCTCGTCTTCCTGCGATACCTGACTGCGTTGCGCACGGAATTGGGGCTACGTCGGAGTCTGGCCATTCCCGCCCAGATGTGTGCTCGCCGAGGGATTCCGGAGATCCAGATCTACGATCGCGCGCTGGTGCCCGGCCTGGCCGAGGAATGGGGGCACCGACGACCGCTCGTCGGGTTCCTGCCGCTGGAACCCGACACACGTGCCGCGGTCGGCGACCTCGACGGTGACCATGCCGAGGTGACCAAGTGGATCGGGGCCGGGAGCCGGCCGGTGTACTGCGGCTTCGGCAGCATGCCGATCCGTGACGCATCGGCCACCGTCGCCATGATGCGGACGGTCGCCGCACGGCTCGGCGTGCGCATCCTCGTCAGCGCGGGGTGGAGTGATCTCGATCCGGGCTCTCGCGGCGTCGCCGACAGCGACGTGATGGTCACCGGTGCGCTTGCACACGATCTGATCTTTCCCCGATGTGCGGCAGCGGTGCATCACGGTGGGATCGGCACGACCTTCGAGAGTCTGCGCGCGGGCATTCCGACACTGATCTGTTCGGTGTCGTTCGACCAGCCGATGTGGGGTGGGCAGGTGACCCGGCTCGGGGTGGGCGGGCACCTCCCGTTCGCCGACCTCGACGCCGATTCGCTGACCGATGCTCTCCGCGCCATCCTGCGCCCCGAGACCGTCGATCGCGCGGCCCGGTTCGCGGCACGACTGACCGAGCACTCCGACGCCACCGCACGCACGGCCGACATCGTCGAGGCCGCCGCGTGAGGCGGAATGGCGGCAGCCGGTCAGCGATGACATGCTTGTGCACCGACCACGCGAATACATCCACACAACAGAGGTGAGACACGACGATGACGGTGACCTTCGGCGATCACGACTATGCGCTGGTGATGTTCGACCTCGACGACACGCTCGCGCCGTCGAAGAGTCCGCTCGACGACGCGATGGTCGAGGTGTTGCGGCGGCTGCTGCAGCGGTCACTGGTGTGCATCATCTCCGGGGGGCGCTACGAGCAGTTCCGCGCCCAGGTCCTCGACCGGATCGGTGGCGTCGAGGAAGTCGCCAACCTGCACCTGATGCCCACCTGCGGCACCCAGTACGTCCGGTACTCCGCCGGACAGTGGGAGACCGTGTACGCCGAGGACCTCACCGACGACGAGAAGCAACGCACCCTCGACGCCCTGGAGACCGGCGCGAAGGAACTCGGGCTCTGGGAGACCGAGACCTGGGGCCCGATCCTGGAGGACCGCGGCAGCCAGATCACCTACTCGGCGCTGGGACAGTCGGCGCCGGTGGACGCCAAGAAAGCGTGGGACCCCGACGGCGCGAAGAAGGAATCGCTGCGGGCCTATGCCGCCGAACGACTTCCGGATCTGGAGGTCCGCAGCGGCGGGTCGACATCGGTGGACGTGACCCGCAAGGGCATCGACAAGGCCTACGGCGCACGCAAACTCATGGAGATCCTCGACCTGGGCCTCGATGACATCCTGTTCTTCGGGGACCGGCTCGACGAGGGCGGCAACGACCGCCCCGTCCAGGACATCGGCATCACCTCCGTCGCGGTCGAGGGCTGGGAGGACACTCACGGCAAACTCGTTGCGCTGCTGGACAACTGAGCCACCGCCCCCGTTCGGGTTTGCGAACCGGGTAGTGGGGAAATGCTCAGTTGATCGGCGCCGCGGCCGGTTGCACGCGTGACGATCCGGCCATCACCCGGTACGAGCGGCCGTGATACCGACCGGTCCGCGCATCGGTCTTGTCGGTGACGAACCACCAGTCCATCTGTGCCGCAGACGGCGTCACGGTCAGCACGGCATATCCGTGGGCGTCGAAGTCGTTCCACCGGACGTGCCGGTTGGCCGCCATCAGTGCCGGCGAGACCGCGGCACCCGCGGTGTGCTCGGGTACGCCGAGGATGTCGTCGATGTTGCTGGAGGTGACCGAGGTGACGACGAGTTCGGTTGCCACCGAACCGCTTCCCGGATAGTCGGCGGCATCGACCGGGATGTCACACGCCCATGACGAGTGGATGTCGCCGGTGATGAAGACCACGTTGGTCACCTTGTTCGACCGGATCGAGTCGAGCAGGCGCCGACGATCGGCGGTGTAGCCGTCCCACTGATCGGGATTGTAGGGCAATCCCTCGGCGGGCAGCCCGAGGGATTCGGTGAGTGCGGCGGTGGTGCGTGTGTCGAGCGGAGGCAGCAACACCGGTGCGATCATCACGGGATTGCCCACGATCTTCCATCGCGCCGCCGAGGACGCGAGACCGTCGGTGAGCCAACGCATCTGGGCGGCTCCGGTGATGGACCGGGCCGGGTCGTCGATGCGATTCGACGACATCGACACCTGCCGGTCGCGGTAGGTGCGCAGGTCGAGCATCGACAGGTCGAGCAACCGGCCGAAGCGCAACCGGCGATAGAGGTGGGTGCCCGAGTCGTCGGCGGCCGCGCGTACCGGCATCCACTCGTGGTACGCGCGTTCGGCGGCGGCCTTACGCGTCGCCCACGCGCCCTCGTCGGGCGAGTGGTTCTCGGCGCCCTCGGCCCACGTGTCGTTGGCGGATTCGTGATCGTCCCAGGTGCAGATCCAGGGCAGAACACGATGGAGCTCCGCGAGGTCCGGGTCGGTCTTGTACTGCGCGTGGCGGATTCGGTAATCGGCGAGGGTGACGATCTCGTGCCGCGGTGAATGTGTGCGCACCGCAACGGTTTTGCCGGTGTACTCACCGGTGCCGTACTCGTAGAGATAGTCACCGAGCGCGACGATGGCGTGCAGGTCTCGGTGGGAGCGCAGATGCCGGTACGCGCCGAAGTACCCGGCCTCCCAATTCGCGCACGAGACCACCCCGAAGCGCACCCGCGACACATCGGCGTCGGATGGCGGTGCGGTGCGGGTGCGGCCCACCGGCGACACCGCCCCGGTGGCCGGACCGGAGGTCACCCGAAACCGGTAGTGGTACTCGGTGGCCGGCGTGAGGCCTGCTGCATCGACCTTGACGGTGAAGTCGCGCTCGGCGAGGGCGTTCACCGATCCCGACGCGGCGACGGTCGCGAACCGCTCGTCGTGGGCGATCTCCCACCGCACGGTGCCTCCCGCGCCACGTCCCGAGCCCGGCACCGCGTCGGCGGTCGCAGTGATCCGGGTCCAGAGGATGACCCGGTCCGGCAGCGGATCACCCGAGGCGACGCCGTGGGCGAAGACGGCCGACGCCGCCGGCGCGGTCACCGGGGCGGCGACCGCGTGCGTTGCCCACGGGCCCGCGAGGGGGCTCGCCACGCACAGCGCGGCACCGGTCTGCAGGAGTCGTCGACGCCCGAGCGGCCCAGAGGGATTCGCGACAGCAGGGTTCGCGACAGAAGGGTTCGCGAGAGTCGGGTTGGCGGCAGTCGGGTTCGCGGGGGTCTGCGTCACGGGGCATCATTGTGCGGCATATCCGACATATCGCCACGGTCGATGCAGCGTGGCGCCCGCGTCGGCGCTGGTCGATGCGGCGATGACACCGACGCGACGTCGAGAATTCACCTGCTGCTCACCGGCTTGGCCGTCTCGCGTGCGGGGTGTGAGTCCGGTACGGGGTGCGCGGAATCGCCATGGATGCCGGTGGGACAATCGATGACTGCGTTCTCCTCCCGCCCGGGGGACGCGGCGATGGCGTGAGGCGAGTGACGAGGAGGCGACGTGTCCGAGATGGTTCCGTTGCGGGTGCTGATGGTGGCTGCCACCGAATTCACCGCGCCGTCGGATGTGCCCTGGACCACCGATGCCGACGGCGGCGAGGCCCTCGTCGAGTTCGCCGGTCGCGCCTGCTACCAGAGCTGGGACAAACCGAATCCGCGGACAGCGACCAATGCCGGCTACCTGCGCCACATCCTCGAGGTCGGGCACCTCTCGCTTCTCGAGCACGCGACGGTGACCTTCTACATCACCGGCATCTCCCGATCGTGCACCCACGAGCTCATCCGCCACCGGCACTTCTCGTACTCCCAACTGTCCCAGCGGTTCGTCCCCGAACACGATTCGAATGTGGTTGCGCCCCCGGCCATCAGCGGCGACGCGGAACTGGAGCGCTTGTTCGTCGAGGCCACCGACGCCAGCCGCGCCGCCTACACCGAACTCCTCGCCGCGCTCGAGTCCAAGTTCGCCGACGTCCCCAATGCGATCCTGCGTCGGAAACAGGCCCGGCAGGCCGCGCGGTCGGTATTGCCCAACGCCACCGAAACCAAGATCGTCGTCACCGGCAACTACCGTGCATGGCGCCACTTCGTCGGGATGCGCGCCACCGAGCACGCCGACGTCGAGATCCGCCAGCTCGCCGTCGAATGCCTGCGCCAGTTGATGCAGGTCGCGCCGACGGTGTTCGGTGACTTCGAGATCGGCACGCTCGCCGACGGCACCGAGGTCGCGACCTCACCGTTCGTGCTCGAGGGCTGAGGTCCTCCCGTACAGCACCGGCGGCCCACAAAGTGCTGGTGGCGTGCCTTTCTGCGACACGTGGTGCCCATTGGCCGCGGGCCACGGCGCCCCGGTAATCTTGACCACCATGAGCGCAACCGAGTCGCAGCCACAGGCGCACCCGTTCGGGACCAACGTCGTGGCGATGGTCACCCCTTTCCGTCCCGACGGTTCGCTCGATCTGGACAAGGCCGCCGAGCTGGCCGACCACCTGGTCGGCAAGGGTTGTGACGGACTCGTGGTCAGTGGCACCACCGGTGAGTCGCCGACCACCACACCCGACGAGAAGATCGAGCTGCTGCGCACCGTTCTGGACGCGGTGGGCGACCGCGCCCGCATCACCCAGGGCGCGGGCAGCTACGACACCGCCGAGAGCATCCGCTTCGCGCAGGCCTCGGAGAAAGCCGGCGCGCATGGTCTGCTCGTCGTCACGCCGTACTACTCCAAGCCGCCCCAAGCGGGTCTGCTCGCGCACTTCCGCGCCGTCGCGGACGCGACCAGCCTGCCCGTCCTGATCTACGACATCCCGCCCCGCTCGGTGGTGCCGGTCGCCAACGAAACGATGCTCGCACTCGCCGAACACCCCCGGATCAAGGGCGTCAAAGACGCCAAGGGTGATCTGCATTCGGCCGCGGGACTGATCGCCTCCACCGACCTCGAGTACCTCTCGGGCGAGGACGCGCTCAACCTGCCGTGGCTGTCGATCGGCGCGACCGGCTTCGTCAGCGTGATCGGCCATCTCGTCGCAGATCGCCTGCGCGACATGCAGATCGCCGTGGAGAAGGGTGATCTGCAGACCGCCAGATCGATCAACATCACCATGCTCCCGCTCGTCAACGCGATGGGACGGCTGGGAGGGGTGACCATGGTCAAGGCGTCGTTGCGCATCCTCGGACTCGACGTCGGGGACCCACGCCTGCCGCAGGTACCCGCCGACGGTCCGCAGATCGAGTCGCTCATCGCCGACCTCCGCACGGCCGGATTGCTGGACCGATG
>NZ_MVPX01000173.1:0-370 GCF_002043085.1 Gordonia sp. i37
CCCGCCACGCCGCGTCGGCGCCGGCGGAGAACCGGGGTGGAGGTGAACCCCGTCGGTCCGGCCGGCACGAGCGCCGCGACAACGCGCGAGGTGCACGAGGCGGTGGTGGCCGGGATCGCGGCACCCCCACGCCGCCGGCACCCGTCGATCGACTCGGTACGCCGCGCCGACTGCCGAAGGGCGCGCTGCGCGTGGTCGCCCTCGGCGGCATCGGTGAGATCGGCCGCAACATGACGGTGTTCGAGTACAACGGCAAACTGCTGATCGTCGACTGCGGGGTGCTGTTCCCCGAGGACGCGCAGCCCGGCGTCGACCTCATCCTCCCGGACTTCCGCTACATCGAGGACCGGATGGACGACGTCGAGGCGGG
>NZ_MVPX01000174.1:0-4030 GCF_002043085.1 Gordonia sp. i37
GCCCGGCGTCGACCTCATCCTCCCGGACTTCCGCTACATCGAGGACCGGATGGACGACGTCGAGGCGGTCGTCCTGACCCACGGGCACGAGGATCACATCGGTGCGGTCCCGTTCCTGCTGCGTCTGCGTGGCGACATCCCCGTCGTCGGATCCAAGTTCACGCTGGCACTCGTCGCGGCCAAGTGCCGCGAACATCGGTTGCGTCCCAAGCTCATCGAGGTCCGCGAAGGCGAGCGGACCACGCACGGCCCCTTCGAGTGCGAGTACTTCGCGGTGAACCACTCCATCCCGGATGCGATCGCCGTCGCGATCCGGACCCCGGCCGGACTGGCCCTGCACACCGGCGACATCAAGCTCGACCAGCTGCCGCTCGACGGCCGACTCACCGACCTCGCCGGATTCAGCAGACTCGGCGATGAAGGCGTCGATCTGTTCCTCGTCGACTCCACCAACGCCGAGGTGCCGGGATTCGTCACCCCCGAGCGGCAGATCGGGGGAGTGCTCGACCAGGTGATCGGCAAGGCGCGTGGCCGGGTCATCGTCGCCTCCTTTGCCAGCCACGTGCACCGCATTCAACAGATCATCGACGTCGCGCACACCCACAACCGCCGGGTCACCTTCGTCGGCCGCTCGATGGTCCGCAACATGCAGATCGCCCAGGACCTCGGTTATCTGCACGTGCCCGACGGTGTCGAGGTCGACATGGACACCGCGGCAACCCTGCCCGACCACCGGGTGGTGCTGATCTCCACCGGATCGCAGGGTGAGCCGCTCTCGGCGCTGTCGCGGATGGCCCGCGGAGAGCACCGGCAGATCAACATCCGCTCCGCCGACCTGGTTGTCCTCGCGTCGTCGCTCATCCCCGGCAACGAGAACTCGGTCTTCGCGGTCGTCAACGGCCTCGCGAAGCTGGGCGCCACGGTCATCACCCAGCAGAGCGCCAAAGTGCACGTCTCCGGCCATGCGTCGGCCGGCGAACTGCTCTATCTCTACAACGCGGTCCGGCCGAGCAATGCCATGCCGGTGCACGGCGAGTGGCGTCACCTCCGCGCGAACGCCGCGCTCGCCGAGGCCACCGGGGTGAACCCGGATCGGATCATGCTCGCCGAGGACGGCGTCGTCGTCGACCTCGTGGACGGGCAGGCGCAGATCGTCGGCCGCGTCCCGGTCGGCCATGTCTACGTCGACGGTCTGTCCGTCGGTGACGTCGGTGAATCGACGCTGTCGGAACGACTCGTCCTCGGCGAGGGCGGGTTCATCGCGATCACCGTCGCTGTCGACTCCACCACCGGGCGTGCGGTGAGCACCCCCGAGGTCTCCGGTCGCGGCTTCTCCGACGATCCGGACGCCCTCAAATCCGCTGCCGACCTCGTCGATCAGGTGCTCGACACGCTGGCCGCCGAGGGCGTCTCCGACACCCACCGCATCGCGCAGGGCATCCGCCGGACGGTGGGCCGGTGGGTGGCCGACACCTATCGGCGCCGACCGATGATCGTGCCGACGGTGCTCGCCGTGGGCGACTGACCGCGACTGACCCGAACGCGTCGATCTGTCGAGACTCCTTGCGTGTCAACGGCTCCGGAATGTCCGACATGTCCGACGCGCGACCATCCGGACGTCCCCCCGGTTCATCCGGCGCTCTCCTCACCGTTCACGCGCCGGTGGTAGCCTCCCCGCGTGATCGCCGCCGGACGGGCGGCGGCCGGACGGGCAGGAGTGGCGTGGTGACGGTGATCGGCGAGCGGTATCGGTGGCACGTGCGTGCCGTGGCGGTGGCTTGTACGGCGTTCGGGATCTTCGCCCCGGCGGCGACCATCGTGGCCCCCGTCGGCGCCGCCCCGCCCGCGGTGTCGACAACAGCGACCCCGCAACCGCAGGCAGTCGACCTCGGCGGGGTCACCAACGCCCGAACGTTGCACGACTACCGCACCGCCGACGGCGCGGGCATCACCGACAAGGTCATCCGCAGCGCGAACCTCTCCACGATCGACGACCGCGGGATCACCGAGCTCCGGCGGCGCGGAGTCCGCACGATCATCGATCTGCGTACCGCGTTCGAGACCCGGCTGCAGCCCGACAAGTCCGTGCCCGGCACCGCGGTCGAGTCGTTCGACGTCCTGCGGACAGCACCGACCACCCACCTCATCGACATCGGTTCCGCGTATCGCCAGTTCGTGGTGAACCCCGTGGCGCGGCAGGCGTTTCGCGATTCACTGCTGTCCATCCAGCGCACGGTCGCCGACGGTGGCGCCGTACTGTTCCACTGCACCGCCGGCAAGGACCGGACCGGTTGGCTCGCCGCAGTGCTGTTGACCATCCTCGGGGTGGACCGCTCGGTCGTCGACGCCGACTACCTCGCCAGCAACCGGTTCCGGCACGCGTCCGCCACGGACCCGCTCAACGGCGTGAACCTCGGACTGCTCGACACCGCCTTCGGTGCGGTGCGCACGACCTACGGAAGCTTCGACAACTACGTGCATCACGGGCTGGGCCTGAGCGACGCCGATGTCGACGCGCTGCGCCACACACTGCTGATCCCGGCTCGCTGACACCGGCCCCGCCGCGATATCGGGGCGCGGTGACCGACGGTCGCCGGCCGCAGCCAGTAGCGTTGGGGAGTGAGCTTCGCACAGGATGAACGCCGTGCCCTTGTCGACTCGATGCGTGAGGTGGGGCCGGACGCGCCGACCCTCTGCGCCGGATGGACCACGCGCGATCTCGCCGCGCATCTCGTGGTCCGGGAACGCAGGCTCGACGCCGCACCGGGAATTCTGATCAAACCCCTCGCCGGATACACCGAGAAGGTGCAGGCGTCGGTGGCCGCCGACACCGACTGGGACAAACTGCTTGCCGACCTCGCCTCCGGTCCACCGATCTTCTCACCCATGCGCCCACTGGACCGGTGGGCGAATCTGGCCGAGATGTTCATCCATCACGAGGACGTGCTGCGCGGTGCCGCCGACCCCGACAGTGAGTGGGTTCCGCGCGTCCTCGACCCCGGACTCCAGGACGCTCTGCGCATGCCGTTGCGGTCGATGAGCAAGATGACGCTGCGCTCGATGCCCGCTCGGGTCACGCTGCGCAGCACCGACGGCGCTGACCTCGCCTCGGGCGGTAGCGGAGAGCCGGTGACGGTCACGGGTACGCCCGGGGAGTTGCTGCTGTTCGCCACGGGGCGGACACCGGTGGCGGTGACCTTCGACGGCGATCCCGGACGGATCGATGCGGTGAAGGCGGCGGCCCACGGCTTCTGATCGCCGCACTGTGCTGTTCTCCCTCTGAGTGGCTGTTCTCCCTCTGAGTGCGGCGGCTTCCGGAACGGGACGGTGCCGAAACCGCCACGTCGCGGGTCACGAATTCGACACGCGCCGGTGTTGCCGGTGTTGCCCGTGTGACTGAGGTGATCATTGCCGACTAGTCTGTCGGCATGGCTTCGAGAGCGAGCACTGGCACGCGCACGTCCGCATCCCGTGCGTCGGGGGGGTCCTCGTCCGCACGGTCAGGGACATCGGCGCGGTCACGTACGTCGGCGTCGGCTTCCCGGTCGAAGAACGGCGCGAGCGCCAAGGCGACCTCGAAGTCCGGGAAGGCGAGTTCGGCCGGCACGCGTTCGACCCGGTCGGGTGCGCGCAGCGCCACCGCGGGCAAGACACGCACGTCGGGCACCTCTCGTGGGACGTCGCGGTCGAGTGCGGCCGCGTCGGCCGACATCTCGCGGCGAAGCTCGGGTGCGGGCGCCGTGGGTGCTGTGGGCAAGGGTGTCGGCAAGGGCATCGGAGCCGGTTGGGGACTCCTGGCACGCGGAGTCGGTGGTGTCGCCCGTGCGGGCTCGGGGCGCCGGGGACCGTCGAACCGGGATACCGATCTCGATGACTTCCACGACGACGACCTCCACAACGACGACCTCCACAACGATGACTTCTACGACGACGTCGAGGCAGCCGCAGAGTACGACGATCCCGATCTCGGCGCCGGCCCCCGTGGCGGACGACGCGCTGGCGACCGGCGTGCACAGCGCGACCGCGCGTC
>NZ_MVPX01000175.1:0-527 GCF_002043085.1 Gordonia sp. i37
ACGTGCTCGACGCAGTGCGCACCTACCTCGGCCTGACCGCAGGTGTCGACGACTGGGACACCGACGACGAACTGCCATGGGACGCCGACGTCGATCTGGCCGACGACCCCAACTCCTATGACCCTGACGCCCATGACCCCAACGCCTACGATCGTGACGACTTCGGGTCCGGCGATCGGTTCGGCGGGTCGTCCGCACGACGCGGTCGTCCCGCGGGCGACCCGGGCTACTCTCCCGATCCCTACGACAACTACCCACCGGACCCGAACGCCGAGAGCCCGCGGCGCGCACGCCGATCTCGTCGTCCGGCACCGGTCAGTGCCGGCGACGTACTGGCGTCGGCGACGACGGAGAGTTTCGGCGATGACGCCACCACCGATCCGTTCGTCGACGAGGTCACCGAACCGCTCGGTGAGCCACCGGCGCCGCGGCGCGCGCGCAACCGGTCCACCGCCCGGGCGACCTCGGACACCGCGAAGCCCACACGCGCCACGCCGCCCGCGACAACTCCGCCTGCCCCGGCGCCG
>NZ_MVPX01000176.1:0-621 GCF_002043085.1 Gordonia sp. i37
CGCCCCGCCGAAGCAGGGCAGCAGCTCCAACGAGGACATGATCGACCGTGTCACCGGTGTTCTCGAACAGTTCAAGATCGACGCCGCGGTCACCGGTTACACGCGTGGGCCGACGGTCACCCGCTACGAGGTCGAACTCGGTCCGGGGGTCAAGGTCGAGAAGATCACCGCCCTGCAACGCAATATCGCCTATGCGGTGGCCACCGACAACGTGCGACTCCTCGCGCCGATCCCGGGCAAATCGGCGGTCGGTATCGAGGTACCCAACTCCGATCGCGAGATGGTGCGTCTTGCCGACGTCCTCACCGCGCCGTCGACGCGCAAAGACGGCCATCCGCTGGTCATCGGCCTCGGCAAGGACATCGAGGGTGACTTCGTCAGTGCGAACCTCGCGAAGATGCCGCACCTGTTGGTCGCCGGCTCGACCGGGTCGGGCAAGTCGAGCTTCGTGAACTCGATGCTTGTCTCGTTGCTCACCCGGGCCACACCCGAACAGGTGCGGATGATCCTCATCGACCCGAAGATGGTCGAGTTGACGCCGTATGAGGGCATCCCGCATCTGATCACCCCGATCATCACCCAGCCGAAGAAGGCCGCGGCCGCCTTGGCGTGGCTGGGGGG
>NZ_MVPX01000177.1:0-17773 GCF_002043085.1 Gordonia sp. i37
CCCGCATCTGATCACCCCGATCATCACCCAGCCGAAGAAGGCCGCGGCCGCCTTGGCGTGGCTGGTGGAGGAGATGGAGCAGCGCTACCAAGACATGAAGGCGTCCCGGGTGCGCCACATCGACGACTTCAACGCGAAGGTACGTTCCGGTGAGATCACCACGCCACTCGGTTCCGAGCGCGTGTACAAGCCGTATCCCTACATCGTGGCGATCGTCGACGAGCTCGCCGACCTGATGATGACCGCCCCACGCGATGTCGAGGACGCGATCGTGCGTATCACCCAGAAGGCCCGCGCCGCGGGTATCCATCTGGTGCTGGCCACCCAGCGTCCGTCGGTGGACGTGGTGACGGGCCTGATCAAGACCAACGTGCCCTCCCGGCTGGCCTTCGCGACGTCGTCGCTGACCGATTCGCGCGTCATCCTCGACCAACCGGGCGCGGAGAAGCTCATCGGCATGGGCGACGGACTGTTCCTGCCGATGGGGGCCAACAAACCGATCCGCATGCAGGGAGCGTTCATCACCGACGAGGAGATCAGCGCCGTCGTCGACTATGCCAAGGAGCAGGCCGAGCCCGAGTACACCGAGGGCGTCACCGCTGCCAAGGCCGGCGACAAGAAGGACATCGACTCCGACATCGGCAACGATCTCGACGACTTGCTCCAGGCGATCGAATTGGTCGTCAGCAGCCAGTTCGGTTCGACCTCGATGCTGCAGCGAAAACTGCGTGTCGGCTTCGCCAAGGCCGGCCGACTCATGGATCTGATGGAGACCCGAGGGGTCGTCGGACCGAGCGAGGGATCCAAGGCCCGTGAGGTGCTGGTGAAACCGGAGGATCTGGCCGGCGTCATCGCGTCGATCAACGGCGGTGGGGATCAGGACGGCGACACCGCGCCCGAGTAGAACCGGGCCTGCGGTCTCAGGAGTCGCCGTGCGCGGCGAGCCAGTCGCGTGCGCGTCGCGCCGAGGCCCGCGACAGCCAGGCATCGGTGACGATCTCGGTCAGCTCGTCGACCGAGATCTCACCGATCCGTGACGCCCGCAGCAGCACCGACGGGTGACCCTCGAAGTGCGCCGTCGTGAAGAACGGCGACCTCGGGTCCTGCACCAGCGCCTGCTTGTCAGCCTCCGAGGGCACCCACAACACGACGACGTCGTCGTATCGGTGGCCCGACTCGTCCACCGCGTCCGGTCGCGGCGTACGGAAGAACACGAAACTCTTGCCGCCGACCTGATAGATCGGACGATCGGGATCGTCGTTCGCCTCGGTGACGTGCGGCATCGACCGGGCCGCGGTGTGAAGGTCATCCACGTTGGCCGCGCGGGACCGGTGTCGCGCCATGACCGCCATCGTAGGGTGCCGTCGGATCGGTCGCCGCTGTGATTCACACTTTCGGTTCCGCGCCAGCCGAACCGGTCGAAACGGACATCGTGTAGGGTGGTCGCAGATCGAAGAGGGGAGTATCCCCATCTCGCGGCGGGTCCGTCAATACGGTCGCGGATTCCGAAGGTGCCGATCACCTTCGGACCGGGGCCCGGATCCCCGGTCGTCCATCGGCGGGAGAGACCTCTGGCATCGCAACCAACTTTGTGCTGCGCGCTGGAGGTAGATCGCTCATGCAAGTCTCGACCACGATGTGGATCATCACGTGTCTGGTGATCCTGGGTCTGTTCGTCTTCGATTTCTTCGCCCACGTCCGGGTTCCGCATGCTCCCTCCCTCAAGGAGTCGGGCATGTGGTCGGCCATCTACATCACGATCGCCGTCATCTTCGGCGGATTCGTGTGGTGGAAATGGGGATCGACCTACGGCGGTGAGTATTTCGCCGGGTACGTCACCGAGAAGGCACTGTCGGTCGACAACCTGTTCGTCTTCGTCATCATCATGTCGAAGTTCGCCGTGCCGAAGGAATACCAGCAGAAGGTGCTACTGCTCGGCATCGTCATGGCGCTGGTGCTGCGCGGTCTGTTCATCGCCGTCGGTGCCGCCGCGATCAACGCCTACAGCTGGGTGTTCTACCTGTTCGGTGCGTTCCTGATCTTCACCGCCATCAAGTTGCTGCGGGAGAGCGACGATCCGGTTGAGCACGAGGAGCAACGCGAATCGCGTCTGGAACGGTTCGTCAAGCGTGTCCTGCGCACCTCGGACACCTACGATGGCGACCGCCTGTTCACCCGGATCTCGGGCAAGCGGATGGCCACCCCGATGCTGTTGGTGCTCATCGTCATCGGCTTCACCGACATCCTCTTCGCCCTCGACTCCATCCCGGCGATCTACGGACTGACCCAGCAGCCCTACCTGGTGTTCACCGCCAACGCGTTCGCCCTGATGGGTCTGCGTCAGCTGTACTTCCTGCTCGGCGGCTTGCTCGACCGCCTGGTGTACCTGTCCTTCGGCCTGTCGTTCATCCTGGCCTTCATCGGCGTCAAGTTGGTGCTGCACGCATTGCACGAGAACACCCTGCCGTTCATCAACGGTGGCGAACACCTGTCGGTCCCGGAGATCTCCACCCCGCTCTCGCTGGGCATCATCGTCGGCACCCTGGTGATCACGACGGTCGCGAGTCTGGTGAGTTCGCGACGACAAAAAGCGGTTCCGCCGGCGTGATGGGGACGGTGCGGTGCGGACCGCCATCGGTCCGCACCGCTTTCCACCTCATTGCGAGAGATGGTGTGCCACGGCGGCATCCAAGATCTCGGTCGTGAGGCTGCAGGTCGGACTGTAGGTCTCGTACGCCTCGACCATGTACTCAATGGTCTCGACCCGCTCGGGTGGCTTGCCGGGGTCGAGGATGTCGGTGCGATAGGAGACCTCGCGTCGCGCGACCGGATGCTCCAGGTCGACGAAGGTCCACCCCTTGCATCCGGTGGCGCCGTCGTCGCGAAGCTGTGCGCGGAAGCCACGCACCATGATGTCGCGGATCTCGCTGCGGCCGAATCGGATCACCGGATCGGGTGGACCCGGACGATGTGTCGAGACGGCGTCGACGAAGATCCCGTGATCGAAGTCTGCCGACGGTTCGAGGTCGATCCGGCACGTCGACCACCACCGCCCCTCCGGGATCTGCGCACGCGGATGGCGTGGACGCAGAAACCGTGCGGCACCGCACATGTCGATGCCCGAGAGACGTGAGGTGACCGGAAACGGCGATGCCGTGCGCAGCCGGAGGTCATGAGCCCGGGGTACCGCCGCGCGCACGATGTCGGTCAGCGCGTCGCAGACATCTCGCGGATCGGTCCCGGCGGACCGGTGCGCGGAGAAGAAGACACCGAGTTTCGGGCTGTGGCTCACCGCGATCGAGCAATGCAGGCCGTCGCCACCGAGGCCGAAGCCGCCGTGAATCCGGGCGTCGACCCCCTCGATCGGCAACCGTGTGAAGGAATCCCCGCCGTACATGCGGGTGGGCGTCGGGGAGACCGACAGATGCGTGATCCTCGAGGTGGACTCGTCGAACCGCAGTTCGCAATCCTCCAAACTGCTGTCGAGGCCGACATCGTAGGGGCGATCGCCAACGATACGGGTGGTTGCCTCGACATCGAGGAATCCGCACGGGTCCAGCGCGGCGAAGTCCTTGAGGCGCGCGGTCTCGGCAGGGTCCCGCAGATCCAGTGCCCATGGTGGGTCGACGACGGCGACCGGCGACCCGGTGAGCGTCAGGGTGCAACCCGTGAGCGACACACCGATCGCGGTCACGGCGACGGCGATCCTCGCCGCGGCAGGCCATTCCCGGCGTCTGGGCGCACATCTCCACATGGGCGTCGATTCTCCACAGTGCGAGCCGGTGTGCGACCCGCCCGATCAGATCTGTGGACAACTCTCGGTGAGCAACTCGCCGGCGGTGCTGCGAACCGCTCGTGGTGCGGTCGGTCGCGCGAGTCAGTCGTCGAACGGTCCGTACACCTGGGTGAACTCGACGATGCGTACCGAGTCGACGGCCTGGTGTGCGTTGAAAGGGTCGTTGGCCATGAATGCCTCGGCAGCATCGATGTCGCCGTCGACCCGGATCATGATCAATGCTCCGGTGCCGTCGGGGTATGGACCGCTGAGGAGCACGTTGCCGGCCTGGTGCTCCTCCGACAGCCATTGACGATGGACGGCACGGTGGGCGTCGCGGATGGCCGCCTTGGCCGGCTCGTAGCCGTAATGCACCGCATAGATGGTCACGAAAGAATCTCCTCGCTCTGGTGAATGTGGTTCGACACGTTGGGGTTTCGGCTCATCATGTCGATTGCTCGGCGGCCGGCGCGTCGAGGTGTACCAGCATCCTGGTGTTGCCCAGCGTATTCGGCTTGACGTAGCTCAGGTCGAGGAACTCCGCGACACCCGTGTCATAGGAGCGGCACATCTCCTCGAACACCTCTCGGGTGACCGGTGTGCCCTCGATCTCACGGAATCCGTGCCGACCGAAGAACTCGGTCTCGAAGGTCAGCACGAAGACGCGTGCGAGCTGCAACTCTCGCGCCACATCGAGCAATCGCGCGACGAGCCGGTGGCCGATACCGCGCCCGGAGCACTGCTGATCGACGGCGACCGTACGAACCTCACCGAGATCGGCCCAGAGCACGTGCAGTGCACCACAACCCACGACGAGCCCGTCGAGTTCGGCCACCCAGAACTCCTGCACGGCCTCGTAGAGTGTGACGAGGTTCTTCTCCAACAGGATTCGCCCGGCGTACTGGTCGATGAGTTCCTTGATGCGGGGGACGTCGGAGGTCCGGGCACGACGGACGACGACCTCGCCAGGGGAGTTCATGGGTTCATCTTGCCCCCAGGACCGCCGGGCGCGTCACCGGGAGGCACGCTCTCCGACCGCTGACGCGACGGGGCACCGGTGAGCGTGGCACGGATCCGCCGGTCGCCGAGCGCGCATCGGTCGATACCCTGGTGATCGTGCGAATGAACGACACGCGTCCGACGCCGAGTGCAGGAGTCGGCGCCCGGGACGCGGTCTCATGACCGATCGGATGCGCCGGGCGGTCAACGAACGCGGTCTCGCCGACGTCGGGCGGGGACCCGATCACATCACCGATCCCGTCGACCCGGTGCCCGTCGTCAACATCGCCAATGCACTGACCGTCTTCCGGATCGTCCTGGTGCCGGTCTTCCTGGTCGTGCTGTTCATCGACGGCGGACATGACACCTGGTGGCGGGTCGGTGCCGCGGTGATCTTCGGCGTCGCCGCGATCACCGACCACATCGACGGCCGCCTGGCCCGTGGACGCAATCTGGTCACCGACTTCGGCAAACTCGCCGACCCCATCGCCGACAAGGCATTGATCGGTTCGGCGCTGATCGGATTGTCACTCCTCGGTGATCTGTCGTGGTGGATCACCGCGATCATCCTGGTCCGCGAACTCGGGGTCACCGCATTGCGGTTCTGGGTGCTGCGGCACGGGGTCATCCCGGCCAGCCGGGGCGGCAAGCTCAAGACGTTGTTGCAGGCCATCGGTATCGGGTTGCTGCTCTTCCCGTTGAGCGGGCCGTTGCATCTGGTGGCGGTCATCATCATGTGGGTGGCCGTCGTGATCACGGTGGTCACCGGATTCGACTACGTATGGCAGGCGCTGCGCATGCGTCGTTCCGCCCGTCATCGGGCCCGCCGGACCGCATCGCAACGTGGCGCCCCGATCACCGAATCGGGTACGGAGCGTCACTGACCCGCCGCAGGTCCGTCATCGGCGCCAGCGGCCGGGCGGACATGCCCCGGCTCGCCGCCGGACAGACGCGGCGACGGCCACGGAATTCGACTACTGTCGTCCACACGCGCACCCAATGGTTTGCCCGCGCGTGAGCTTCGGGAACGACACACCCCCGTCGGGCGTTGAACAGCACGATGTTGGTTGACCAACACGATGTGGAGCCCTATCACGGGCGGTTCATCGGGCCGGTGGCGATGTTCGATGTGCGAGACAGACAGGGAGGAAGCCCGATGGCAATGCTTTTGCGAGAGGCGCTCGGCGACAGCCTGCGTCGCGTTCGCACCCAGCAGGGCCGGACGCTGCGTGAGGTGTCCACCGATGCGCGGGTGAGTCTGGGTTACCTGTCCGAGGTCGAGCGGGGCCAAAAAGAGGCATCCAGCGAACTACTGGCCGCCATCTGCGATGCGCTCGAGGTGGAGATCGCCGATCTGCTCCTCGACGTCGGCACGGCCATGCGTCCCGACCATGCCGCGGAGCCGGCGGCCGAGGGTGCCGACCGTGAGGCGGCCATCGCGTCCAAGGTGGTCATCGCCGCACCCGAGGTGCGCGCCCACGCGACCGCGCTGGCCGCGGCCTGACGTCGCATCGTCGACAACACCTGCTCGTCCACCCCGGGAGCGTGCGCGATCTGGCTCTTCGGCGCAGGTTGTGAGATGGCGTCGGCGCCGGATGTCCGGGTGGCCGAGCGACGTGAGGTGCGCGTGGCCCGCGACATCCGGGTATCCCCTGGGTAATCCCCCAACTGAATGCCGGACTGCCTCGCCCCACCGACCGAGACGCTAGATTGGTGTGCAGACCGACGCGAAACCGTTCTGAATGGAGCTGACGACAAGCATGGCGAACCCGTTCGTGAAGATGTGGCGCTATCTGATGGCCCTCGGCAACGCGAAGATCGACGAGAATGCCGACCCGAAGATCCAGATCCAACAGGCGATCGAGGATGCGCAACGGCAACACCAGGCTCTCTCACAGCAGGCGGCGTCGGTGATCGGCAACCAGCGTCAGCTCGAGATGAAGCTCAACCGCCAACTCGAAGAGGTCGAGCGGCTGCAGGCGAACACCCGGCAGGCGCTGACCCTGGCAGATCAGGCCAACGCCGCAGGCGATGCCCAGAAGGCGCAGGAGTACACCAACGCCGCCGAGGCCTTCGCCGCTCAGCTCGTCACCGCCGAACAGGGCGTCGAAGACCTCAAATCGCTGCACGATCAGTCCCTGCAAGCCGCGCAACAGGCCAAGCAGGCCGTCGAGCGCAACGCAATGATCCTGCAGCAGAAGCTCGCCGAACGCTCCAAGCTGCTCAGCCAGCTCGAGCAGGCCAAGATGCAGGAGCAGGTCAGCGCCTCCCTCAATCAGATGAGTGAGCTCTCGGTGCCGGGCAACACCCCGAGCCTCGACCAGGTGCGCGAGAAGATCGAGCGCCGCTATGCCAACGCGCTCGGTTCCGCCGAACTGGCGAAGAATTCGGTGCAGGGCCGGATGGCCGAGGTCGAGCAGGCAGGCGTGCAGATGGCCGGGCATGCGCGTCTCGAGCAGATCCGTGCCAGCATGTCCGGCGGTTCGCTGCCGACCGGGGGAGCGGCGTCCCCGGCGGCTCAGCCGGCACCGGGCCTGACGAAGCCGACCACCGAACCGCCGCAGACGGGCAACTGACGTCACCGTTGCCGCCGACGTCGTCCCCGGCGGCTCCCCGGAAGGTCGCCATTGTCGCCGGTCCGGACGCCGGACATGCTTTTCCTGCCTTTGCTCTGGCAGAAAAGCTTGCCGCGCAAGGTATCTCATCCACGGTGTGGACAGGTGTCGTCTGGCACGAGGTGGCGCGTTCGCGAGGACTCGACGTCGCGGAGTTGCCGGGTCTGCGTGCACTTGCCACCGACGACGACTCCGACGCCGGTGCCAAGCTCGCCGCGCGTGCCGCGCGGATGGCCGTCGCGCTCGCTCCGGTGTTGGCCGCGCGGGGTACCGATCTGGTGATCTCCGACGTCATCACCGTCGGCGGCCTGTGGGCCGCGGAGTTGTGCGGGCTCCCCGCGATCGAAATGTCGCCACATCCGCTCTACCTGCCGTCGCGGGGACTGCCACCGATCGGCGCCGGGCTGAGCCCCGGTGACGGGGTGGGTGGACGGCTCCGCGACATCGCGCTGCGCACGGCGAGCAACGTCTCCGTCCGGGCCGGTGAGCGTCAGCGCGCGGCCGCACGGCGGGGGATCGGTTTGGCCGGGACACGGTCCGGCACAGCACGATTGATCGCGACCCTCCCCGCCCTCGAGGTGCCCCGACCGGATTGGCCGCCGCAGGCCCACATCGTCGGACCACTGCTGTGGGAACCCACCGACGTGATCGTCGAACCACCGTCGGGCACGGGCCCGTTGGTGGTGGTGGCGCCGTCGACCGCGGTGATCGGTGCGGCCGACATGCTCGCCGAAACGCTTGCGGGATTGTCTGAGCTGGCGTCGAGAAGTCCAGTGCGCGTGGTGATCTCGGCGCTCGACCCGCCAGGTGCCGCTGCGTTCGGGGCGCCCGGGCTGTCGGTGACCGCCGGCCTGGGACGGCAGGATCAGCTCGTCGCCCGAGCCGACGTGGTGGTGTGCGGTGGGGGGCACGGGATGCTGGCGAAGTCGTTGTCGGCAGGGGTCCCGGTGGTCACGGTGCCGGGCGGCGGCGATCAGTGGGAGTTGGCCAACCGTGTGGCCCGGCAGGGCAGTGGGCTGGTGGTGCGGCCGGTCGAGGGGCACGCGATCGCCGATGCGGTCGCCACGGTGCTCGGCGATCCGAGGTATGCGCGTGCCGCGGCGGCCGCCGCCGCGTCGATGTCGGATGTGGTGGACCCGGTCCGCGTGGCGTGTGATGTGTATCGTCGGTCGGTCGCCGGGAGCGCGCTCGGACGCGGCGATGGGTACCGGACGGACGGAGGGGAAGTGCCGCGATGCGATTGACCGAGTTCACCGAGTTGATCACCGAGGAATTCGGCACGATGTCGGCGGATTCGATCCTGTCCGATCATGTGCTCACCGAGCTCGGTGGGCGGACGGGCGCGCAGGCGATCGAGGCCGGCGTGGATCCGCGCGATGTGTGGGTGGCGATCTGCCGGGACTTCGACGTGCCACGCCACCGCTGGTAGAAGTCGCGCTGGTGAAAGTCGCGCTGGTAGAAGTCGCCCGGCACCCGCGTGTCGGACTTGCCATCGAACACATGTTCACGCAATTCTGTAGGGGTGTGGAACCAACTCGGCACCGCGTGCGTCCAAAGCTCTCGTGAGGACGTGAACGGTTTTGTCGGACCCCGTCGCTAACGTCCTTCACGAATCACACCGATACCGACGACCCACCCGATGACCGCCGGAGTCCCCGGCGCACAGACACGAGGAGACAGCCATGGCAGCAGCGCCCCAGGACCGTGAGAAGGCCCTTGATCTCGCACTCGCGCAGATCGACAAGAACTTCGGCAAGGGCTCGGTCATGCGACTCGGCGAGGAGACCCGGCAGCCGATCGAGGTGATCCCGACCGGCTCGATCGCCCTCGACGTCGCGCTGGGTATCGGCGGACTGCCGCGCGGCCGTGTCGTCGAGATCTACGGCCCGGAATCGTCGGGTAAGACCACGGTCGCCCTGCATGCGGTCGCCAACGCGCAGGCCCAGGGCGGCATCGCGGCGTTCATCGACGCCGAGCACGCACTGGATCCGGATTACGCGGCCAAGCTCGGCGTGGACGTCGACGCCCTGCTGGTGTCGCAGCCGGACACCGGTGAGCAGGCGTTGGAGATCGCCGACATGCTGATCCGCTCCGGTGCCCTCGACATCCTGGTCATCGACTCGGTTGCCGCACTGGTCCCCAAGGCCGAGATCGAGGGCGAGATGGGCGATTCGCACGTCGGTCTGCAGGCCCGCCTGATGAGCCAGGCATTGCGCAAGATGACCTCGGCGTTGAGCAATTCCAACACCACCGCGATCTTCATCAACCAGCTGCGCGAGAAGATCGGCGTGATGTTCGGTTCACCGGAGACCACGACGGGCGGTAAGGCACTGAAGTTCTACTCGTCGGTGCGTCTGGACGTCCGTCGCATCGAGACCCTGAAGGACGGCACCGACGCCGTCGGTAACCGCACCCGCGTCAAGGTCGTCAAGAACAAGGTGGCACCGCCGTTCAAGCAGGCCGAGTTCGACATCCTCTACGGACAGGGCATCTCCAAGGAGGGATCGCTGATCGACATGGGTGTGGCCGAGGGCTTCATCCGCAAGTCCGGCTCGTGGTTCACCTACGAGGGCGATCAGCTCGGTCAGGGCAAGGAGAACGCCCGGAAGTTCCTGCTCGAGAACGACGACATCCGCGACGAGATCGAGAAGAAGATCAAGGAGAAGCTGGGCATCGGCGCGGTGGTCGACGCCGATGACGTCGCTCCGGCACCGGTGGAATTCTGACCGGCGCCGACGAACCCAGCGGCGCAACCGGCTCCAGCGGCGCAACCGGCCCCACGGCGTGGGATGTGGCGCTGCGTCTGCTGGGTGTCCGGGCGCGGTCACGCGGCGAGATGCAGGAGCGACTGGTTCGGCGTGGCTTCGACGCCGACACGGTCGCCGATGTGATGCGGCGCCTGGATTCGGCGGGTCTGCTCGACGATGAGGACTTCGCCTCCGAGTGGGTGCGGTCACGCCACACCCACTCGGGACGCGGACGCGTGGCCCTACGTCACGAGCTCAAGGCCAAGGGCGTGGATGCGGCGACGATCGAGAATGCGTTGTCCGACATCGATCCCGAGGACGAGCGCGCCGTGGCCGGCCGCCTGGTCGCCAAGAAGCTGACTCCGCGGGTGCTCGAGCAGGTGGCCGATCGCGCCGAGCGGGACAAGCACTTTCGTCGGCTCGTGGGCATGCTGGTCCGCCGCGGATATCCGCAGTCCCTGGCGATCGACGTCGTCGGCGAGCACCTCGACGCCGCGGCGGAATGAACTCGGCGGAATGAACGCGATGTGCCGAGTCGGTAGAACAGCTCGATCAGTATGACGTTTCACCCGGAATCCGGGCGAAACGTCATGCTGATCGGCAATGGCACCTGACCGGCAACGTCAACTGATCTGCGCTGAACCGGGTTGGGTTATCGCGGACCGAAGTTCGGCATGTTCTCCATCGCGCCGAGGTCCACGTCCTCGCCGTGGGGGACGTCGGTTCTGCGGCGTCCCCGGCGCAATGTCTTCTCGATGAAGGTCGCCAGCGACGACAGACCGAAGTTGATGACGATCATCACCACCGCCACCACGACGAGTGCGGGCAGGTAATTGCCGTAGTACGACGCCGACTGGATGCCCGACCGGACCACCTCGACGTAACCGATGGCGTAGCCCAGTGCCGAGTCCTTCAGTGCGATGACCATCTGCGAGATCAGTGCGGGCAGCATCGCGGTGATCGCCTGCGGAAGCAGCACGATGCGCATCATCTGGGACTTGCGCAGTCCCAACGCCATCGACGCCTCGGTCTGTCCTTTCGGCAAGGAGTTGATGCCCGAACGCAGGATCTCGGCGATCACAGACCCGTTGTAGAGCGTCAGACCTGTGACGACCGCCGCGAACGCCAACTGCGACGACGGGAACACCGCGTAATCGGCGAACAGGTAGTAGGCGAAGATCATCAGGATCAGCACCGGGATGGCGCGGAAGATCTCGACGAACAAGCCCGCCAGCGTCCGCACCCACAGGTGATCGGACAGTCGACCGATACCGAGCACCGAGCCCAGGACCATGGCGAAGATGATCGACAGGAACGCCGCTTTCAGCGTGCCCCACAGACCCGGCAGGATGTAGGTCGTCCAGGTGGTCCCGGTGACGAAGGGATTCCATTTCTCGCCGGTGAGCTGATCGTTGTCGCTGAGGACGACGAGCACGTACACGACGACGGCGACGATCACCGCGAGGAAGATCGCGGCGATGATCGCATTGCGAATCCGCGCCTTGGGTCCGGGTGCGTCGTAGAGAACCGTTGCGCCGCTCATCGTTTCACCGCCAGTCGTTTGGCGAGGTAGCCGAAGACGGCGCCCTCGATCAGGGTGATGATCATGAAGCCGATGGCGATGATCACGAAGATCGCGATGATCTCATTGGCGTGGTCCTCGATCTGCTCCTTCATCAGCAGCGAGGCCTCGGCGACCCCGATCACCGAGGCGATCGTGGTGTTCTTGGTCAGAGCGATCAACACGCTGCCCAGCGGCCCGATCACCGCACGCAATGCCTGTGGCAGCACGATGATCCCGAAGACCTGCGTGAAACCCAGGCCAAGGGAGCGGGCGGCCTCGGCCTGTCCGATGGGAACGGTGTTGAAGCCCGATCGCAGTGTCTCGCAGACGAAGGTGGCCGTGTAGAGGATGAAGGCCAGCACCGCCAGGCGGAAGTTGTTGTTCTCGATGAAGGTGTTGTTGTCGGGAGCCAACGCCAGACCGAGGTTCTGATAGAGGCCCACCGAGCAGAAGATGATGATCAGCGTCAGCGGGGTGTTGCGCACGACGTTGACGTAGGTGGCGCCGAACCAGCGCATCACCGGGACGGGGGAGACCCGCATCCCGGCCAGGATGATGCCCCAGATGAGCGCGCCGAGCGCCGACCAGAAGGTGAGTTCCAGGGTCACCTTGAACGCGGGCCACAGTTGCGGCCCCATATCCGACCAGAGTTCATTCATGGTTGTTCACCTGCCTTCCTCAGCTCAGTCCCGGCGGGCACGGGGTGGACGTGGAGTTGACGATCTTGTCGACGGCCTGCGGTCCGGGGTCGGGCAGGAACTTGTAGCTCGATCCGGGAGCTGCGGCGCGGGCCATCATCTCGTCGACATACTGGTTGCCGATCGCCTTGCGCAGCGCCGCTTCCCATGCGGATTCGCCCCCGCCCGGTCCCGGCTGCAGCATGGCGTCGAGTGCCTCGTCCACGGCCGTGATCGCCTCGGGGTAGTTCTTGGCCATGCCGATGCCGTAGTTCTCGGTGGAGAACGGCGCACCCTGTTTCTTGAGGACCTTCTTGCCGCTGCTGGTGACGCATGCGTCCTTGGGGTAGGTCATCCCGACGAGCTTGAACTCGTCGGGGAAGAAGTCGGCGTAACCGGCGAGGATGACCTCGTCGGTGGTCAGCGCGTCCACTTTGCCGCGACGCACGGCCTCCACACACGATGAGTACGAGTCGTACTCCTGCAGTTGCACTCCGGGCAGCTGCGCCTTGACGTTCTGCGCCGACGTCGATCCGGTGACCGAGCAGAGTCTCTTGCCCTTGTTCAGATCGGTGAGTGAGGTGATCGAGTTGTCGTCCTTGCGGACGAGCAGAGCTTGATAGTTGATCAGGTAGGGGCCGGCGAAGCTGACCTGCTTGGCTCGGGAGGCGTTGATCGAGTAGGTGGCCGCGATCATGTCGACCTCACCGTTGTTGATGAGCGTTTCGCGCTGGGCCGACGGCGTCTCACGCCAGGTGATCTCGGGATGGGCCACCCGGAGCTGGTCGGCGATGTGATTGACCACGTAGGTCGACACCGACGGGTCGAACCCGGTGACGCTCTTGTCGGGGTTGCGGATACCCAGGCCGGGCTGGTCGTATTTGGTGCCCAGCACCACTTTTCCGTTGCGGATGGAGTCGAGTAGGTTGCGGGGTTCGGAACTGCCGCAGGCGCTCAGGCAGGCGGCGAGCACCGCGGCAACGAGTACTGCGACGCCCAGAGCGGCGGCGCGGCCACGTCGCCGATGACCGGAGGTCTGTGGAAAACGTTGTCGCATATGTCTTGTCGAGGATCCCGGAGTGTCGGTGGGGTTGGTCATCTCAGTGACCCAGGATCTTCGACAGGAAGTCCTTGGCGCGGTCGGACTGCGGGTTGTCGAAGAAGGACTCGGGGTCGGAGTCCTCGACGACGGCGCCGTCGGCCATGAAGATGACGCGGTCTGCGGCCTTGCGGGCGAAGCCCATCTCGTGGGTGACCACGAGCATCGTCATGCCCTCCTTGGCCAGCGAGACCATCACGTCGAGGACCTCGTTGACCATCTCCGGGTCGAGTGCCGAGGTGGGCTCGTCGAACAGCATGATCTTGGGGTTCATGGCCAGGGACCGGGCGATCGCCACGCGTTGTTGCTGTCCGCCGGACAACTGCGCCGGATACTTGTCCTTCTGGCTGGCGATACCCACGCGCTCGAGGAGTTGCAGCGCGTGTTTCTCGGCCTCGGCCTTGTTCTGTTTGCGGACCTTCGTCGGCGCGAGGGTGACGTTCTGCAGGATCGTCTTGTGTGCGAACAGGTTGAACGACTGGAAGACCATGCCGACATCGGCGCGCAGCCTGGCGAGGTCTTTGCCCTCGGCGGGTAGCAATTCGCCCTCGATGCGGATCTCGCCGCTGTCGATCGGTTCGAGGCGATTGATCGTGCGGCACAGGGTGGACTTGCCCGATCCCGAGGGGCCCAGCACGACCACGACCTGCCCGCGCGGGACGTCGAGGTTGATGTCCTTGAGGACATGGAGCTCACCGAAGTGCTTCTGCACATTCGTCATCGCGATCATCGGCGGTGAATCGGCGGCGGTCGCCGCACCCGGCGCCGCGTTCGGAGATTCGGTCATACGTAGCAACCCTAATGGGGACAAGTCCGAACGGCGCGGCAAATGCGACACCTGCGTGTCCGATTCGGGAGGAAACAGGAAGTCACGTGCACTTTTCCGTCCAGGCCCCCTGCATGCCCCCGGGCGATGACCCGACAGCCGATTTGCCCCCGCCCCGTACTCTGGACCGAGTGAGTATCGACCTCTCCGAATCCTCAGCGACCTCGCCGAATGCCGGTGTGGGCGGCGACGCCGTGCGTCGCTATCAGGTTCGCACGTACGGCTGCCAGATGAACGTCCACGACTCCGAGCGGATCTCGGGTCTGCTCGAGGAGGCGGGCTATATACCTGCCGACTCCGACGACGACGCCGACCTCGTGGTTTTCAACACGTGCGCGATCCGTGAGAACGCCGACAACAAGCTCTACGGCAATCTGTCGCATCTGGCACCGGTGAAGGCCGCTCGGCCGGGTATGCAGATCGCCGTGGGCGGTTGTCTGGCGCAGAAGGACAAGGACGCGGTCTTGGGTCGGGCGCCCTGGGTCGACGTCGTCTTCGGCACCCACAACATCGGGTCGTTGCCGGTGCTGCTCGAACGCGCACGACACAACGAGACCGCCCAGGTCGAGATCCGCGACTCCCTCGAAGCATTTCCCTCCACGCTGCCGGCCAAACGCGAATCCGCTTATGCCGGTTGGGTTTCGGTGTCGGTGGGCTGTAACAATACCTGCACGTTCTGCATTGTTCCGTCGTTGCGCGGCAAGGAGGTCGATCGCCGGCCCGGCGATGTGCTCGCCGAGGTGACGGCTCTCGTCGATGCAGGTGTGCTCGAGGTGACCCTGCTCGGGCAGAACGTCAACGCCTACGGCATGTCCTTCGCCGACCCGGGCACCCCGCGTAACCGCGGTGCGTTCGCCGAACTGCTGCGTGCCTGTGGTGACATCGACGGGCTCGAACGTGTGCGGTTCACCTCGCCCCATCCGGCGGAGTTCACCGACGACGTCATCGAGGCGATGGCTCAGACGCCGAATGTATGCCCGCAGCTGCACATGCCGCTGCAGTCCGGGTCGGACCGGATCCTGAAGTCGATGCGACGCAGCTATCGGCGGACCCGCTTCTTGGGCATCCTCGACAAGGTGCGCGCGGCGATGCCGCACGCCGCCATCACCACCGACATCATCGTCGGCTTCCCCGGCGAGACCGAGGAGGACTTCGCCCAGACCCTCGAGGTGGTCGAACAGGCCCGCTTCGCCAGCGCGTTCACCTTCCAGTACTCGCCGCGACCGGGAACACCCGCGGCCACGATGGACGACCAGGTGCCGCCTGCGGTGGTCTCCGAGCGGTACCGGCGACTGATCGAACTCCAGGAGCGGATCTGTCTGTCGGAGAACCGGGCGATCATCGGCCGGCAGGTCGAGTTGCTCGTGGTCGCCGACGAGGGTCGCAAGAGCGCACACTCGCACCGCATGACCGGTCGCGCGCGAGACGGCCGGCTGGTCCATTTCCGTCCCGGGGATCTCGCCGCGCCGATCCGTCCCGGTGACATCGTGACCACCGAGGTCACCGAGGCGGCGCCGCACCACCTCATCGCCGACGCAGGGGTGGCCGGGCATCGGCGCACCCGAGCCGGTGACGCGCACGAACAGAGCCGGACCCCGACGACCCCGCCGGTCGGTGTCGGCCTCGGCATCCCCGGCATCGGTCCCGCGCCGGTGGTCGCGGACGACAGCGGCTGTGGTGCCGGGGCCTGCGGGGCCGGCACCACCGCACCCGGTTCCGCGGGTCCCGGGCGCGTGATGGCGACGGCAGGACAGTGAGGGACGACGACGTGAGTATCGATGGCCAGAACCCGAAAGATCCCGACCACCGCGACGGCGACGACGCCGCGAGTGCGGCCGACACCGATGCGGCGGCCACGCGTGAGCGACGAGAGAACCTGCGGGGGGACAAGGCGCTGTCGGAACTTCTCGGTCGCGACGTCCGGCGGCCGGCGGGATCGTCGGAGAGTCTCGCCGATCTGGCAGCCTACGAGAACGACCTGCGCAAGGCCGAACGCAAGGTGGCCGGTGAGATCGATCCGGGTGCGCGCGCCATCGTGGTGGCGGTCGCGGTGCTACTGGCAATGGTGTCGCTGGTGTTGCCGCACACCGGGTCGGCCAGCGGGATCGACGTCCTGACGATGTCGGCGAATGCGGTGACCGAACGGGTGGCGGTGACCTCCCGGGTCTTCGTCTACCTGCTGTTGATCTTCGGGATCGGCGCATCGATGCTCGCACTGCTCACCCGGCGCTGGATCATCGCGTGGGTCGCATTGTGCGGATCGGCGGTCGCATGCGTGGCCGGGTTGCTGGCCTGGTGGACCCGCAACACCCCGGGCGTGGGCGGGATCGAGCCGCCGTCCGGCGTCGGAATCGGGCTGATCCTCGGCTGGATCGCGGTCTTCGTGCTCACTTTCCACTGGGCGCGGGTCGTGTGGGCACGCAGCACCTATCACCTCGCCATCGCCGAGCAGCGCCGGGTGGAGGCCGCCAAACGCGAGGAGGCGACCCGTCGCATCCGCGGGCGGACCGACTTCCGGCCACCGACCGGCGGGGACTCCGGGGCCTGACCGGCGGGGACTCCGGGGCCTGACCGGCCGGGACCGCGAGCGGGCTCAGCGCTGGTCGATCGCCGTCTGGGCGGCCTGTGCCCACTCGTGCCACTGCGCCGCCTGCTCGCGCAGCTTGGCTGCGTCCCGTGCCTTGCCGCGCTCCTCGGCCTTGCGGGCCTGCTCTTCCAATTGCGCTGCGCGGTCGGCGAATTGGGCGGCACGTGCCTGCGCCTCCGGATCGGTGCGCTGCCATTGTGCGTCCTCGGCGTCGCGAATCCGCTTCTCCAGAGCTCGTGCCCGGCTCTCGAGGCTGTGCATCTGCTCCCGAGGAACCTTGCCGATCTCGTCCCACTTGTCCCGGAAGGCCCGGAACTCGCGGCGGGCCGCCTCGAGGTCGGCCGCGGGATCGATGGCGGCCTCGGCGGTGGCGAGCAACTCGAGTTTTGCCTGACCGTTGGCGGCGAACTCGGCGTCGCGTTCGGAGGCGGTCGCATTGCGTGCGGCGAAGAACACGTCCTGCGCCGCCTTGAACCGCTGCCACAGGGCTTCGTCGGCGTCGCGCGGGGCGCGGCCCGCGGCTTTCCATTCGCCCAGCAACTCCCGGAAGCGGGCCGAGGTGGGACCCCAGTCGGTCGACGACGACAATTCCTCGGCCTGCGCGATCAGCTCCTCCTTGCGTGCCTTGGCGCCGGCACGCACCCGGTCGAGCTCGGCGAAATGAGCGCCCCGGCGTCGGTTGAACGCGTCGCGAGCCTTCGCGTACCGCTTCCACAGCACATCGTCGGTTTTGCGGTCGATCCCCTTGATCGACTTCCATTCGTCGAGGATCGCGCGCAGCCGGTCTCCCGACGTCTTCCACTGGGTGGACTCCGCGCCGATGGTCTCGGCCTCGGCGGCCAGTTCTTCCTTGCGGGCGATCGCGGCGGCGCGGGGGGCCTCCC
>NZ_MVPX01000178.1:0-759 GCF_002043085.1 Gordonia sp. i37
GCGGGGGCCCGGGCGCGGACCGGGTTTGGGGATCGGGGGCCGGGCTGCCG
The DNA here is from genome assembly GCF_002043085.1 of Gordonia sp. i37. Lineage (NCBI taxonomy): Bacteria > Bacillati > Actinomycetota > Actinomycetes > Mycobacteriales > Gordoniaceae > Gordonia > Gordonia sp. i37. The sequence goes on from NZ_MVPX01000178.1 coordinate 51, forward strand.
GTCCCGTGGTGGGTTCGGTGGTGTCGGTGTCGCCGCCGGTGGCCTCGTGCCCGCCGGTTTCCGGTGTCCCGTCTGGTCCGCTCATGTGCAGGTGCCCCTTCCCGCCTTGCGGTGCCGCGCGTCACGGCTGCCGTTTCACTTCGATCCCCGGCCGCGTTGGCCGCCGGGCTGGAGTCCATTCAAGCAGCTCAGAGTTCATCGCGTGTGGGCTGCGGAACAATGGGTACCGCTCGTCGCCCGATCGGCGGGGTCGGGCCGCGAACGCCCGCCCGGGGTGCCCACGGTGGCGCTGCGCCGTCGACTAGCGTCGAGCACGTGTTCAGCTGCGCGGTATTCGTCCCGAGTGCGCCCCTGCTGGTACCCGAACTCGCCGGTCCCGACGCCGTCGACACGCGGCCGGTACGTGAGGCGACGCGTTCGGCGGTGCGGGCGCTGGCGGCCTCGGCCACCCGATGGGTTGCCCTCGGCGCCGACGACGCGCCGGCCGTTCCGGCGAGCGGGCCCGCCGCAGCCGTGCTCACCGACCGGCCGCGATGCGGCACCGATGTGGCCGTCACCGGGACCTTTGCGCGCTTCGGTGTCGACCTACCGGTGACCCTGGATCCCGCCGTGGAGGAGGCTTGCGCGCAGGCCGACGCCGAGCCGGTGCGACCGCGATTGCCGCTGTCGATGCTGATCGCCGCCTGGCTGCGGGAACAGGCGGGGGGGG
>NZ_MVPX01000179.1:0-3977 GCF_002043085.1 Gordonia sp. i37
CGCTGTCGGCGGTGTCCGAACCGGTGGGTCTGCTCGTGGTGGGCGACGGCGCGACCGCGTTGTCCCCGAAGGCTCCGGGCGGTGGCGAACGCGCATCGGCGGTGCGGTTGCAGAAGCGGATCGACACCGCCCTCGAATGTGGGGATCTGGAAACTCTGGCCGACCTCGACGCGCAGGAGTGCGATGCCGAGGGTGTCGGTGGACGAGTCGCCTGGCAGGTCGCAGCGGCGGTGGCCCGGGCGTCGCGCGCGCACACCGATGTGGACCCCGCCCGGTTGGACCCCGAATGCCTGTATGCCGCAGCACCGTTCGGCGTGGGGTACGTCGTCGCTCGCTGGACCCCGCTCCCAGCCGGACCCCGAACAGGAGCCGATCATGACCGGCGGTGACATCGGGGCGCCCGTTCCGGTTGCGGTGGTGGGTCCCACGGCGGTCGGCAAATCCGATCTCGCGCTCGATCTCGCCGAGGCCCTCGACGGGGAGATCGTGAACATCGACGCGATGCAGCAGTACCGCGGAATGGACATCGGCACCGCGAAACTCACCCTCGCACAGCGTCGTGGTATCACCCATCACCAGATCGACGTCCTCGACGTGACCGAGATCGCCACGGTCGCGCGATACCAGGCCGCGGCCACGCGCGACATCGAGGAGCTGCTCGCGGCCGGCCGGACCCCGGTGATCGTCGGCGGATCGATGCTCTACATCCAGGGACTGCTCGACGACTGGAAGTTTCCGGCGACCGACCCGCAGGTGCGTGCGCGCTATGAGGAGATGCTGGCGCAGATCGGCGTCGCCGCCCTACATCGCAGGCTCGCCGAGGTCGACCCCGCCGCGGCCGAATCGATCCTCGACACCGACGGCCGCCGGATCGTCCGGGCACTCGAGGTCGTCGAACTCACCGGAGAGCCGTTCGCCGCGTCGGCTCCCAAGATCGGTGAAGCGCGCTGGGGTACAAGGATTCTCGCTCTCGACAGAGAAACCGCTGACCTCGACGAGCGGATTGCCGCGCGCACCGCGGAGATGTTCGCCAACGGCCTGGTCGACGAGGTGGCCAGGCTGGCCGAGAACGGGCTGCGTGAGGGGCGCACCGCGCGCCGGGCGATCGGATACGCCCAGACCCTGGCCGCCCTCGACGGCGAGTACGACCTCGACCGGGCCGTCGAGCTGACCGTCATCGGCACCCGGCGCTATGTTCGCCGGCAACGTTCCTGGTTCCGACGTGATCATCGGATCGTGTGGCTCGACGCCGCGGCCACCGACCTCACCGATCGGGCACTGGCTACCCTGGACCGGTGACGACCAGCGCCTCGACCACCGCCGCCGAATCGAAGAGTGGCCTGCCGTTCGTGAAGGGCCACGGCACCCAGAACGACTTCGTCATCCTCACCGATCCCGCGGTCGAGATCGCGCTGGGTGCCGATCTCGTCGCCGCACTGTGCGATCGGCAACGTGGTATCGGCTCCGACGGACTGTTGCGGGTCGCGCGATCGGGTGCGCTGGTCGCGGCGGGGGTGCTCGAGGCCCTGCCGGACCGGGTGAACCCCGACGACTGGTTCATGGACTATCGCAACGCCGACGGCTCGATCGCCGAGATGTGCGGCAACGGGGTCCGTGTCTTCGCCCATCATCTGCGCGCGTCGGGACTCGTGGGCACCGACGAATTCACCGTGGGTTCGCGCGCCGGCGCGCGACCGGTCGTCGTGCACTCCTTCGACCGACTGCGCGCCGACGTCAGTGTGCAGATGGGCCCGGCGAGCGTCGGGGAGCCCTCGACGGTCCGCATCGGCGAAGATCTGTACCCCGGGGTGGCCGTCGACGTCGGCAACCCGCACCTGGCCTGTGTGGTTCCCGAACTCGATGCCGACGGCCTGGCCGCCGTCGACTTCTCCCGGGGTGTCGTGATCGACCCCGAGGTCTTCGCCCACGGAGCCAACGTCGAACTGCTGACCGTCCCGGAGGCCGTCGACGGACGGCTGTACGCCCGGATGCGGGTGTTCGAACGTGGGGTCGGCGAAACCCGAAGCTGTGGAACGGGTTTGGTCGCCGCAGCGGCGGCCGCACTACGTCATCGGGGTGAGCGGGTCGGGGAGTTGGTGATCGACGTGCCGGGCGGGCGGGTCGAGGTGCGCATCCTCGCCGACGATGCGTGGCTGCGCGGCCCGTCGGAACTGGTCGCCGACGGCGCGTTGCGCGCAGGGTGGGACGGATCCTGACACGACCGGCGAACGCTTCCGCCGACAGCCGGGGGCGCCGACAGCCGGGCGGAACGGTCCGGGCCGTGGAGTCGTCGCCGGGCGCCGCGAAATATTCGTGTGCGCTGCATCGTTGCCGCATGCGACCATGGAAGGCGTATGAGCAACACGACACACACCGCATATCCCATCCCGACCCCTGATCTCGCCGAGGACACCGGTATCCCCGAGGACACCGGAGTCACCGACGACCAGGGCATCACCGGGAGTTACCGGACCGACGAGCCGACCACCGGTGAACTCCAACTGTCCGAGCGTGCCTCGCTGCAGCGCGTGGCCGGTCTGTCGACCGAACTCACCGACATCACCGAGGTCGAGTACCGGCAGCTCCGACTCGAACGCGTCGTGCTGGTCGGCGTCTGGACCGAGGGCACCTCGGCGCAGGCGCGGGCGGCGATGACCGAGCTCGCCGCACTGGCCGAGACCGCCGGGTCGGCGGTTCTCGACGCCGTCATCCAACGACGCAATGCCCCCGACCCCGGCACCTACATCGGGTCGGGCAAGGCCGAGGAACTGCGCGAGATCGTGCTGGCCACCGGCGCCGACACCGTCATCTGCGACGGTGAGCTCACCCCCGGTCAGCTCACCGCGCTGGAGAAGGTCGTCAAGGTCAAGGTCATCGACCGGACCGCATTGATCCTCGACATCTTCGCCCAGCACGCCACCTCCCGCGAGGGCAAGGCACAGGTGTCGCTGGCCCAGATGGAGTACATGATGCCCCGCCTGCGTGGTTGGGGTGAGTCGATGTCCCGGCAGGCCGGTGGCCGTGCCGGCAGCAACGGTGGTGTCGGCCTGCGCGGACCCGGTGAGACCAAGATCGAGACCGATCGTCGCCGGATTCGCGAACGCATGGCCAAGTTGCGGCGCGAGATCCGGGACATGAAGAAGGCGCGCGTGACCAAGCGATCGGCTCGCAGCCGCAGCGCGGTGCCGTCGCTGACGGTCGCCGGCTACACCAATGCCGGGAAGTCGTCGCTGGTCAACGCGATGACGGGCTCGGGCATGCTGGTGCAGGACGCCCTGTTCGCGACCTTGGACCCGACGACCCGCCGGGCCACGCTCGACGACGGTCGCGAGGTGGTCTTCACCGACACCGTCGGCTTCGTCCGCCACCTGCCGACCCAACTCGTCGAAGCCTTCCGCTCCACCCTCGAGGAGGTCGTCGACGCCGACCTGCTGTTGCACGTCGTCGACGGCAGCGACGAATTCCCCGCCGAGCAGATCGCCGCGGTCCGCCGGGTGATCAACGAGGTCGTCGCCGAGGAGGGGGTGTCCGCGCCGCCGGAACTGTTGGTGATCAACAAGATCGACGCGATCGACCACACCCGGATGACAGAGTTGCGGGCGATGGCCCCCGACGCGGTGTTCGTCTCGGCGCGCACCGGTGAGGGGTTGCCGGCGCTGTTCGATCGGGTACGGGAATTCGTCGGCCGGACCGATGTCGAACTGACCCTCGCCGTGCCCTACACCCGGGGTGACCTGATCTCCCGCATCCACGAGGAGGGGGAGGTGCTCGCGAGCGACCACACCGCAGACGGCACCCGCATGACGGTACGGGTGCCGCAGGCCTTCGCCGGGCAGCTCGCCGACCTCGTGGTCACCCGGTCCTGACCGTCACCGGTGCCGATCGAGTGCTGCTGATCGCGGGTCGGTCTAGACCCAATACCGTTCAGTTAAGCGGGTCGGTTGTGTAGATCGGTGACTGTGTCGGTTGCGGCCAGG
>NZ_MVPX01000018.1:0-1483 GCF_002043085.1 Gordonia sp. i37
GTCGTGGCCGCGGTGACCGTGCTGATCCTGCTGATCCTCAAGCCCCTGCGCGAGCTGGTGCTGGCCGCGTTGTCCAACTCCCTCGAGGGCGCGGCCCGGTGGATCGGGAAGATCCCGTCGATCGGGGACGGAATCGCCCACGGACTCACCAGCTTCCGCACCAGCATCGTCGACTGGTGGTGGTTGTGGATTCTGGTGTCGGGGGCGGTCGGCACCTTCCTGACCATCGTGGTGGCCTGGTGGATTCTGGGCGCGGTGATCGAGCGGCTCTCCGACGTGCCCAGCGAGGACACCCTCGACGCCGGTGACGCGGAGGTCACCATCGGTGACGACACCGTCATCGCCCCCTTGCCGATGACCCTGCGCGACGTCGAGTTCTCCTACGAACCCGGCGGTCGGCGCATCCTGCGCGGCATCGACATGACCATCGAGCCGGGCGAGTTCATCGCCGTTGTCGGCGCCAACGGATCGGGCAAGTCGACGCTGGCCAAGATCCTGGCCGGACGACATCCGTCGGCGGGCACCCTGACCCGTCCGGGTGCTGCGGGCCTCGGTCGCCTCGGCGGTACCGCCATGGTGTTGCAGCGCCCGGAGACGCAGATGCTGGGCTCCCGGGTCGCCGACGACGTCGTCTGGGGTCTGCCCGCGGGCGCCGACGTCGACGTCGAGGCGCTGCTCGCCGAGGTGGGACTGGCCGGCCTCGGTGAACGCGAGACCTCGGATCTGTCCGGCGGTCAGCAGCAGCGCCTGGCCATCGCCGGGGCGTTGGCCCGCAATCCCGCGTTGCTCATCGCCGACGAGGTGACCTCGATGGTCGACCCGCAGGGCCGCGAGGAGATCATGGCGCTGCTCACCGCGTTGCCGCGCACCCGCGGCGTCGCCGTCGTGTTGATCACCCACCGTGCCTCGGAAGCCTCGGCCGCCGACCGCGTCGTGCACATCGTCGACGGTCGGGCGGTCCCCGAATCGCCGACGTGGTTCCCCGCCGCCGGACCGGGCGGCGAGGCGCGGCCGGAGACCGTCGGTGAGACCCACGCGATCGGCCATCGCGCGCCGCTGTTGCGGCTGACCGACGTCGGGCACACCTATCTCGCGGGTTCGCCGTGGGAGGTACGGGCCCTGAGCGCGGTGTCGTTGACGGTCGATCGTGGTGACGGCCTGCTGATCGTCGGTGGAAACGGTTCGGGGAAAACAACTCTCGCGTGGATCATGGCCGGACTCATCGCGCCGTCGGAGGGCACGTGCGAACTCTCCGACGACGGTGACTGGGCCAAGGTCACCGGCAAGGTCGGTGAGGTGGGGCTGGCCTTCCAGCACGCGCGCCTGCAGATCCAGAAGCAGAACGTCGGCGAGGAGATCATGGCCGCCGGCGGTGAGAAGGTCGGTACCACCGAGGTGGCGCGGGCCCTGGAGTCGGTGGGACTGCCGCGTTCGATCGCCGCCGCCCGCACCGACTCGCTCTCGGGCGGTCAGATGCGCCGGG
>NZ_MVPX01000180.1:0-1149 GCF_002043085.1 Gordonia sp. i37
CCCTTCTCGGCGCCGAGCGTCATGATCATCAGCGCCGATCCGGCGTCGACCGGCTCGCCGCCCTCGACGGCCAGGGTGATCAGGCCGCCGGCGTCGGCTGCGGCCTCGGCGATGATCGTCGCGGGGCGGGCGTGCAGTCCGACGGCGGAGCCGACGGCGACGGTGGTGCTGGGCATGATGGATTCTCCTTGACCTGTTCGGATGGCATGTACGCGGATGGGATGTACGCGGATGGGATGTACGCGGATGGGATGTACGCGGATGGGATCGAATCGGATGGGATCGGTGGTGAGGGACGGACCGTTCGCGGGCGGGATCTTCGATTGTGCCCGCGGCGGTCGGTCGAGGTGGGCGAACCGCGCCATCAGGCGGGGACGGCCTCCCGCGGGGTGGTCGCGACGGCGGTGCGGTCACGGTTGCGGCCCCACTGCTTGGCGGCGATGACGCACAGCGCGGAGAGAACGGTGCCCGCGGCGAGAGCGACGAGGAACCACCACCAGGCGTTCATGGCGAAGAAGACGAACACACCGCCGTGCGGGGCGCGCAGTTCGACACCGAGCGCCATGATCAGCGCGCCGGACAGAGCGCCACCGGCCATCATCGACGGGATCACCCGCAGCGGATCGGTCGCGGCGAACGGGATGGCACCCTCGGAAATGAACGAGGCGCCGAGAAGCCAAGCGGCCTTGCCGTTCTCACGCTCGGGTTCGGTGAACAGCTGCGGACGCAGGACCGTGGACGCCAGGGCCATCGCCAGCGGCGGGACCATGCCGGCACACATGACCGCGGCCATGATCTCCAGCTGCGCCGAGCCGCCGACAGCGAGGCCGGTGGTGGCGAACAGGTAGGCCGCCTTGTTCACCGGGCCGCCGAGGTCGAAGCACATCATCAGGCCCAGCACGATGCCCAGGATGATCGCCGAGCCACCGGTCATGCTGCTGAGGCCGTTGTTCATCTCGGTGGTGAGCCACGCCAGCGGCCTGCCGAGGAACATGAACATCACCGCACCGATGACAAGGCTGCCGAAGAGCGGGATGATCACCACCGGCATCAGGCCACGCGCCCACTGCGGCAACGGAAGTCGCGAGATGGCCAGGCAGACGACGCCGGCCGCGAGGCCGCCGATCAGGCCGCCGATGAAGCTGGGGC
>NZ_MVPX01000181.1:0-383 GCF_002043085.1 Gordonia sp. i37
GGCCGGTCGGCGATCGCGAACGAGATGTAGCCGGCCAACGCCGGGACCAGCATGCTCATCGCCAGGGAACCGATCGCGAAGCTCACCGCGCCCAGGTAGGTGCCGAGTCCTCCTGCCGGGAGATTCCAGAGAGAGTTGTGCAGCGCGATGTAGGCACCGTCGCTCATCGTCTTGTCGATGTTCTTGTTGGCGATCTGATAGCCGGCCAGCAGGAATCCGAGAGCGATCAGCAGACCGCCCGCAGCGACGAACGGGATCATGTAGCTGACGCCGGTCATCAGGGCCTGCTGAACCTGCTTGCCCAGGCTGAGCCCCCCCTTCTCCGTGGCAGCGGCGCCGGCACTGTCGCCGTCGCCGGCGCGCACCACCGCCGCGTGCGGATT
>NZ_MVPX01000182.1:0-6147 GCF_002043085.1 Gordonia sp. i37
CCCACCGCCGCGTGCGGATTCTCCGCTGCCGCAAGCGCTTCGGCGATCATCGCGTCGGGTTCGTTGATGGCGCGCTTGACACCGGACTCGATGACCGGCTTGCCGTGGAACCGGCTCTTGCCCTTGACGCCGACGTCGGTGGCGAAGATGACGGCGTCGGCGCCGGCGATGACGTCCGGGGTGAACGGGGTGGTTCCCGAGGACCCCTGGGGCTCGACGTGGAAGTCGACACCGGCGCGCTCGGCGGCGTACTTCAGCGCGTCGGCGGCCATGTAGGTGTGGGCGATCCCGGTGGGGCACGCGGTGATCGCGACGATCGACATCGGCTTGTCGCTCGTCGGTGCGGCCGGGGTCGATGAGTCGACCGGCGCGGTCTTCTGGGTGGTCACCGTGTCGGTGGCCACCTTCTGCGGTGCCGCCTTCTCGGTGCTCGCGGCCGCGGTGGTGCTCGAGCCGGCCGCGGGCGGATTGATCGCACCGTCGACGAGGTCGACGATCTCGTCGTCGGTGCGCGCTGCCCGCAGCGAGGCGACGAAGTCGGGACGGACCAGCGCACGAGCGAGCGAGCTGAGCAGCTTCATGTGCTCGGAGGCACCGCCCTCGGGGGCGGCGATGAGGAAGACGATGTCGGCCGGACCGTCGGGGGCGCCGAAGTCGACCTTCTTCGACAGCCGCGCCATCGCCAGGCTCGCCTGCGACACCGATGCGGCGCGGGCGTGCGGGATGGCGATCCCGCCGGGTAGACCGGTGGCGGACTTGGCCTCTCGGGCGAGCGCGGCGCGCGCGAGGTCGGCGGGATCGCTGGTGCGACCGGCTTCGCCGAGGTTCTCGGCGAGGTGATTGATCACCGCTGACGGGTCGTCGCCTGCGTCGACGTCGAGATTCACCGTGGCTGCGGTGATGATCTGCTCGGACATGGGTTTCCTTACTGGTGTGTCGCTGGTTGGGTGCTGATGGTGGATCTGGTTCTGGAGTTGTTCGGGGTCACGGGTTGTTTGTCATGGGGTTGGGGCGGCTCCGGCGAGATCGGTGATCACGACACGGTCGGGATCGAGGTGGTCGGGGCGGGGAGGCTGGGTGCCGGCGAGTGCGGCCGCCGCGGCACCATAGGCGACCGCGCTGCGCAACCGTCCGGGCTCGTCGGCGCCCCGGGTTTCGGCGATCAGGTAACCGGCCAGCGAGGAGTCGCCTGCGCCGACGGTGCTGCGCGGGACGATCGGCGGCGGCGTGGCGAACCAGCTGCCGGACTCGGTGGTCAGCAGTGCGCCGGCCGCACCGAGGGTGGCCAGCACGGCGCCGCCGATGCGGTGCGCCATGTCGGCCGACGCCGAGACGATGGGCGACAGATCGCCCTCGGCGGCGGCGTGACGCAGGATCTCCGGATCGGCACCGCTGACCTCGGCGAGTTCATACTCGTTCGGCTTGATCAGGTCGACGCGTCCGGTCACCGCTGCCGTCAGGGGAGCACCCGAGGTGTCGATGGCGACGCGGTGTCCGCGCGCGATGAGCTGGTCGGCGAGTACGCGATACCAGTCGTCGGCGACACCCGGTGGCAGCGATCCGCACAGGGCCACCCAGTCGGCACCGGCCGCGCGGGCCAAGACGAGGTCGGTCAACGCACGCACCTGACGGTCGTCGAGGAACTGGCCGGAGGCGTTGATCTTGGTCGTGGTGCCGTCGGGTTCGGCGATGGTGATGTTCGACCGCACCTCGCCGGGCACGGCGAGGGCCTCGTGGCGAAGTCCGACCTGGTCCAACGCGGTCAGCAGCGGATCGCCGTTGCGCGCCGGTAGGACCGCGAGGGTGGTCAGACCCGCCTCGGCGATGACGCGGGAAACGTTGACGCCCTTGCCTCCCGGCTCGGCGCGGACACCGACGGTGCGTTGCACCTCCCCGCGCTGGAGGGGGCCGGCGATCTCCAGGGTGCGATCGAGACTCGGGTTGGCGGTGACGGTGAGGATCATGCGCTCACGACCTCGATGCCGCGGGCGGAGAGCACCGCGGAGAAGGTGGGATCGATACCGGCGTCGGTGATGAGGACATCGACGTCGTCGAGGTCGGCGAAACCGGCGAAGTCCTCGCGATTCATCTTCGAGGAGTCGGCGAGCACGATCACGCGTTGCGCCGAGCGCACCAGCGCCGACTTCACCGCCGCCTCGTCGGGGTCCGGCGTGGACAGTCCAAGACCCTCGCTGACCCCGTTGGTGCCGATGAAGGCGACCGTGGAGCGAAACTGCCGCAGTCGGGACACGGTGTCGGCGCCGACTGCGGCCTGCGTCAGACTGCGAACTCGCCCTCCCACCAGATGCAGTGTGGCGCTGGGATGTTCGGCAAGAAGCGTGGCCAGGGGCAGGCTGCTGGTGACCACGCTCAGGCGTCGGTCGGTGGGGATGTTGAGTGCGGCCTGGTAGGTGGTGGTGCCGGCATCGAGCGCGAGCGAGCCGCCGTCGGGCGGCAGGAAACGCATCGCCGCACGGCCGATCGCCACCTTCTGATCGGCATGGCTGGCCTCGCGCTCGCCGATGCCCTGCTCGTCGACGATCTGGACCAGGCCGGGCCGAACCGCGCCACCGTGTACGCGCTGCAGATGGCCGGCGCGTTCCAGGCTCGCCAGATCGCGTCGCACCGTCTCGCTGGTGACCTCGAAGCGCTCGGCGAGCGCGCTCACCGAGGCGCGGCCCTTCGAGCGGACCAGCTCGGCGATCGCCTGCTGTCGTTCTTCCGCGTACACGTCTCTCCGATCTCTTTCCGACCACCGACCCCATGTGGGTTTCTGTGGGACCCGGTGTTGATATATCTGTGTTTACGCCTGTTTGTGTTGACAAGTCAAGGATTTCTTGTAACTTCGATCACAAGAGGTGGTGACGTACCGGTGTTTCACATCCATCGGACGCCTGGTCGGATCACACAGAACGACCGCGTGACCAGTACGACCCGCATCACCGCAACGCCCGCATCATTGAAGGACGAGGAAAGGCCGGAACCGTGGATCAACAGGTTCGCCCCCAGCACACGCAGACCGAGGGCAGTGCGTCGGATGCCGACACCACGCTGCACGGGACGCCCGTCGTCGGCGGCAAGGCCTACGGGCCGGTCGTCCGTCCGGGCGAGCGGGTGAGGGTCGAGCCCGCCGATCCGGGCTCACATGTGGTGGACGAGGCCGACCGTGAGGCCGAAAAGGCCCGCTTCGTCGATGCCGCGGCCGTGGTCGCCGCGCGACTGCGTGAGCGCGCCTCGCACGCCTCGGGTGCCGCCGCAGAGGTGTTGATCGCCACCGCGGGCCTCGCCGAGGACCGCGGGTGGATCGGCACGGTCACCAAGCTGATCGCCGACGGGACCCCGGCCCCGGCCGCGGCCGCCGCGGCCACCGAACAGTTCGCCGCGATGTTCGCCAAGCTCGGCGGGATCATGGCCGAGCGCATCACCGACCTCAACGACGTCCGTGATCGGGTGGTGGCCGAGGTACTCGGCGAGCCCGAGCCCGGGGTCCCCGTGCCCGACGAGCCGTCGGTGCTCCTCGCCGACGACCTCGCGCCGGCCGACACCGCCGGACTCGATCCGAAACTGATCACCGCGTTGGCCACCCGGCTCGGTGGGCCGACCAGCCACACCGCGATCATCGCCCGCCAACTGGGGATTCCGTGCGTGGTGGCGGTCGCCGGCCTCGACGACGTACCCGCGGGCACGCCCGTTCTCGTCGACGGAACCGCGGGAACCGTTGTCGTTCACCCCGATCCGGCGCGGGCCGGGGACGAGGTGGAGCAGAGTCGTCGGGAGGCGGAGGCGATCGCGGGATGGACCGGGCCCGGGCGCACCGCCGATGGTGTGGAGGTGGCCATCCTGGCGAACGTCGCCGACGGCGTCTCGGCGCGGGCGGCGACGGCATACCCCGTCGAGGGGGTCGGTCTGTTCCGCACCGAACTCGCTTTCCTCGATCGGGCCGACGAACCGTCGGTGGACGAGCAGGCAGCGCTCTACCGCGAGGTCATCGAGGCCTTCGACGGCAAGAAGGTCGTGGTCCGGACGCTCGATGCCGGCTCGGACAAGCCGCTGAAGTTCGTCGATCACGGCACCGAGGCGAATCCCGCACTGGGCGTACGAGGCAACCGGATCGCCGCGACACATCCCGAGATCCGTACCGGTCAACTCGACGCGATCGCCCGCGCCGCGCAGGCGACCGGCACCACGCCCTGGGTGATGGCGCCGATGATCGCCTCGGCCGCCGAAGCCGCCGAATTCGCCGCCGAGGTCCGCGGTCGCGGGCTGGTGGCGGGGGTGATGATCGAGATCCCCTCGGCGGCGATCCTCGCTCCGGCGATCCTCGCCGAGGTCGACTTCGTCTCGATCGGCACCAACGATCTCACGCAGTACACGATGGCCGCCGACCGGATGTCGGCCGAGCTCGCCGGGCTCACCGACCCGTGGCAGCCTGCGGTGCTCTCGCTGATCGCCACCGTCGCCGAGGCGGGCACCCGCAGTGCGACACCGGTCGGGGTGTGCGGCGAGGCCGCCGCCGATCCGCTGCTCGCGTGTGTCCTGGTCGGACTCGGCGTCACCTCGCTGTCGAGCGCCCCGGCCGCGGCGCCCGCGGTGGGAGCGAAGCTCGCCGAGGTCGACCGCGAGGCGTGCCGCTCCGCCGCGCAGGCTGTACTGGCGACCGCCTCACCGGCCGATGCGCGTGCCGCGGCCGCGGAAGCGTTGCGCAGCTGAGCCGTTCGGCTGAGCGGGCCGGCGGGGGCGACTCCGCTCAGATGCGGCGCATCACCGTCACGACCTTGCCCAGCACCGCGGCGTCGTCGCCGGGGATGGGCTCGAACAGGTCGTTGTGCGGCATCAGCCACACATGGCCGTCCTTGCGCTTGAAGGTCTTGACCGTCGCCTCGCCGTCGATCATCGCCGCGACGATGTCGCCGTTGTCGGCGACGTTCTGTTGACGAACGACCACCCAGTCGCCGTCGCAGATGGCCGCGTCGATCATCGATTCACCGACGACGCGCAGCAGGAACAGTGACCCGTCGCCAACGAGTTCACGCGGCAGCGGGAAGACATCCTCGACGGCCTCCTCGGCCAGGATCGGCCCGCCGGCCGCGATACGTCCCAGAACCGGCACGAACGTCGGCGTGGGGAGGTTCGACGCATTCGGGTTGTCGTCGGTGGGCGTGGGATCGCCGTCCTGGACGTTCACCGCGCGGGGTCGGTTGTGATCGCGTTTGAGCAGACCCTTGCGCTCGAGGGTTCGCAGCTGATGCGCGACCGATGAGGTCGACGCCAGGCCGACGGCGTCGCCGATCTCGCGGATGCTCGGCGGATACCCGCGTTCGCGCACGGACTTGCGGATCACATCGAGCACGCCCTTCTGGCGCGGGGTGAGCGCGGCCTCGACGGCCGCGGGATCGATCGGGCCGGTCGCGACGGCGTCGTCCGGATCGGTGACGGTCGCCGCGTCGGGGTCACCCGAGCGGCCCTTCTTCTCACTCATGGGGTTCGCATCCTTTCGGTCGGTGCGCACATCCTCGCGGGGTACGCCCTGGTTGACGGGCCCTGTGGAGAGCTGAACACCGGCCAGGGTAGCCGAGGCGACAGGCAACCTCAAACATGTGTTCGACGTGTCGCGAGAAATTGTCGGTGCCCCGTGGTAGAACTCGAACATCCGTTCTTCGAATGCATGATCGAGATAGGGAGACGCCATGCCGACCGTACTTCTGCCCACCGCGCCGGGCACCAACGACCTGCCCGTTCGGTCCCGCCGGACGGCTCACCGCGCCGCCGCCGTTCGCCGCGGGGCGTCGATGCCGGCCCGCGCAACCGTCGAGCACCGGGCGCTCGAACACCGGGTGCTCGAACACCGCGCGCTCGAACACCGGTCGTCCGAACACCGGTCGTCCGAACACCGGTCGTCCGACCGTCGCCTCCCGGAGCGGCGCACGCTCGAGCGCGACCCGGCCCGCCGACGACCGGCATATGCGGGCCCGGCCCGGACCGGTGCGCGCCGCCTTCCGGCGGTTGCGGGCACCCGTTGCGCAACTCCGGTCGGCCCGCGGGTCACCGCGCACCGCACCGCTCGCCGTACCGGTGCGATGGTGGCCGTGCTGACCGGTGTCGCCCTGGCGCTGCTGGTGTGGCTGGGGGGGGGGGGGGGGGGGGGGG
>NZ_MVPX01000183.1:0-4778 GCF_002043085.1 Gordonia sp. i37
CGTGCCGGGGAATCGCTGAACTCGGTTGCCGCACGGGTCGCGCCCGACCTGCCCCGGCAGGCCGTCATCGACGAGATCGCGCGGATGAACGAGATGTCCGGCAGCGGGCTCCAGGTCGGTCAGGCACTGCTGGTACCCGCCTACCGGTGACGACCGGGGTAGGCGATCACACGGCTGTTCCACCGCGGTGGGGCGGTATTGTCGGTGTATGCGCTGCCCGTTCTGCAGGAATGATGACACCAAGGTCATCGACTCCCGAGTTGCCGACGAGGGGCAGGCGATCCGTCGGCGCCGCTCCTGCAGCGCATGCGGTCGCCGGTTCTCGACGGTGGAGACCGCTGTCCTGGCCGTCGTCAAACGCAATGGCGTCACCGAGCCCTTCAGCCGCGAGAAAGTGATGCGTGGGGTCCGACGCGCGTGTCAGGGACGCCAGGTCGACGAGGACGATCTCGCGCAGCTCGCCCAACAGGTCGAGGAGACCGTTCGGGCCTCCGGAGTCGCCGAGATCCCCAGCAACGAGGTCGGATTGGCGATCCTCAAACCCTTGCGCGACCTCGATGAGGTCGCCTACCTGCGATTCGCGTCGGTGTACCGCTCGTTCGATTCCCTCGAGGACTTCCAACGCGAGATCGACGACCTGCAGGGCAATCTGACCCACGGCCGGACGACGCCCGCAGCCGGCGTCGTGTCAGCCGAGTCGGTCCAGGGTCCGTAGCGCCCGTTTCTCCGAGATCGGATAACGCGTGCCCAGTCGCTGCGCGAACAGACCGACCCGCAATTCCTCGACGAGCCAGTGCGCCTGTTCGTTGACCGCGTCTCGCCTGCCGTCGGGCACCTGCGCGAGCCGCTGGTTCCAGCGCTCCACCACCCGATCCAGTGCCTCCATGCCGGCGCGATCCCGCGCGGCGGATGCCGGCAGATGCTCCAGGCGCTCACGGGCAGCGCGCAGATAGCGGGGCACCTCCGCCAGGTGCTCCCGTGGGGTGGCGGCGACGAAGCCGTCGAACACCAGATGGCCGAGCTGTTCGGCGACGTCGTCGGCGGCGAGTTGCCCCGAATGGGTGTCGATCACACCGCGCAGTGCCACCAACTCCCGCAGGACGTCGACCGCGAGGCGTAGATACTCCGGAGCGGCGTCGGTCACCGCTGGCCGCAGCCGTTGGGCGAGCGCGGCGAACGCCTGGGGCGAACGTACGACGCGCAGTTCGTCGGGCTCCACGAGATCACGGATCGCTCGGCGTGTGCAATCGCCGAACAACCGCGCCGGCTCCCGATAGGGGCTCTGGCTCAACGCGATCCGTCCGGCAGGGTCCAGTCCGGAGGCGGCTTTCGGACTCAATGCGGGGATCGTGTTCTCCAACAACACGATCACGCCGCCGGCCAGGGCGGTGCTCGCCTCGGTGGTGGTCGCCGCCCGGACAACCGAGACCCCGTCGGGATGGCCGGCGCGGTGGGTCACGTGCAGAGTCGGGTAACGGGTGATGGTCTGCCCGGCGACGTCGGCGGTCTCGCTCGGCGCGAGTGTTCCGATGTCCTCGTCGGTCCACGTGGTGTACACCGGTGTGGCCGTCTGTGTGGTGGCGGCGGATGTCGGTTCCGACAGTTCGGCGAACGATGAAGTACGGGTGAGGATCTCGCCCTTGTCGTCGACGACCGCGAAGTGGATGCGCAGATGAGTCGGGAGTCGGTCGGGGTCGAAGTCGGCGGGCGAGACCGAGTGACGGGTGATGGTCGACAACTCCCGGGCCAGACCGCGGATCAGCGGCTCCGAGCGTGGGGTCAGCCGAGAGAGCGCCAGATCGGCGAAACGTTGGGCCGGTGCCATCGTTTTGCGCAGCGACTTCGGCAGGGTCTTGACGAGTTCGGTCGCCAACTCCGAGCGCATCCCCGGGACCAGCCAATCGAAGCCGGCGTTGCGTACATGGGGCAGAAGATCTTTCGGGATGACGACGGTGACGCCGTCGTCGGGCGCGCCGGGCTCGAAACGATACCGCAGCTCCAGACGGGTCTGGCCCTGCTGCCAGAACCCCGGATAGTCGGTGTCGGCGACGGCGACGTCAGCCGCCACATCGGCCGCGGTCAGGTCGAGCAGATGCGGTTGCGCCGACCGCGTCTTCTTCCACCAGGAGTCGAAATGTCGCGCCGAGGTCACCTCGGCAGGGATGCGCTGATCGTAGAACTCGAACAGTTGCTCCTCGGAGATCACCACATCGCGCCGTCGGGCGCGGTGCTCGACATCGGCGGCGTCGCTGAGCAGTTGCCGATTCCGGTGGAAGAACTCGTGGTCGGTCTTCCAGTCGCCCTCGACCAGGGCGTGCCGGAGGAACAACTCCCGGGAGACCTCGGGGTTGATGGGGCCATAGGTCACCCGGCGTCGTGCGACGAGGGTGACCCCGTAGAGGGTGACGCGTTCGTAGGCCATCGCCGCGCCCCGCCGCGACGACCAGTGCGGCTCGCTGTAGGTGCGTTTGACCAGGTCGCCGGCCAACCGTTCCACCCACAACGGGTCCACCCCGGCCACGGTGTGCGCGAACAACCGTGACGTCTCGATGATCTCGGCCGCCATCAGGAACGCGGGCGGCTTCTTGGCGACCGACGACCCGGGGAAGATCATCAGCGTGGTGTTGCGGGCTCCGGTGTATTCGCGGCCCTCGGCATTGCGTGCGGCGATGTTGCCGAGCAGCCCGGCGAGGATCGCGCGATGGATCGCATCGGCATCGATCTCGGTGCGTGGAGTCTCCCAGTCGAGGTCGGAGACGATGCCGCGCAACTGCCGATGCAGGTCCTGCCATTCCCGGATGCGCAGATAGTGCAGGAACTCGCGCTCGCACATCCGCCGGAATTGATTGCCCGACAGCTCTTTGCGCTTCTCCTGCAGATACGCCCACAGCGCCGGGTAGGCGAGGAAATCCGAGCCCGGGACCGCAAAGCGACGATGCGCGGCGTCGGCGGCCTCCCGATGTT
Source organism: Gordonia sp. i37 (assembly GCF_002043085.1). NCBI lineage: Bacteria > Bacillati > Actinomycetota > Actinomycetes > Mycobacteriales > Gordoniaceae > Gordonia > Gordonia sp. i37. The sequence goes on from NZ_MVPX01000183.1 coordinate 2,965, forward strand.
CGGCCGGTCGCTCACGGACATCGGGCAGCGACAATGCCGCAGCAATGACGAGCACGTGCTCCAGACATCCCTCGTCGCGGGCGCCGACGAGCATGCGAGCGATCCGCGGATCGACCGGAATGCGCGCCATCGTCGCGCCGACCGGCGTCAGCCGGGGCGCCGTGCCGGAGTCCGACCGGGCAGTGCCGGAGTCCGACCGCGCTGTGCCGCGCGTCTTCTGGCCGCCGGTGGTGATCGCGCCCAGTTCACCCAGGACTGCCATGCCGTCGCGGATCGCCCGGGCGTCGGGTGGCTGCACGAACGGGAAGTCGGCGATGTCGCCGAGGCGCAGCGCGGTCATCTGCAGGATCACCGACGCCAGGTTGGTGCGCAGGATCTCCGGATCGGTGAAGGCGGGCCGGGCGTCGAAGTCCGCCTCGGAGTACAGCCGGATACACACGCCGGGCGCGACGCGCCCGCAGCGCCCGGCACGCTGGCGGGCGCTGGCCTGCGAGATGGGTTCGATCGGCAGCCGGAGCACCTTCGTGCGCGTCGAATAGCGGGAGATGCGTGCGGTCCCCGAATCGATGACGTAGCGAATGCCCGGAACCGTCAGCGATGTCTCGGCCACGTTGGTGGCCAACACGATTCGACGGCCGTCCGACGGCGAGAACACCTTCTGTTGGTCGGCGATGGACAACCGCGCGAACAGCGGAACCACCTCCGCGCCCGCGGCGACACGACGCGACAGCACTGCCGCGGCCTCTCTGATGTCGCGTTCGGTGGGCAGGAACACCAGGATGTCCCCGCGACCATTCGCGCCCCACAACTCGCCGATTGCGGCGTCGATCCCCTCGAACAGATCGAGATCGGCGTGCTCGCCGCCACCGGCGTCGTCGCCGGAATCAGGGTCTTCCCGCAGTGACAGCGGGCGATACCGCACCTCGACCGGATACGTGCGCCCCGACACCTCGAGGATCGGCACCTCGGTATCGGCGGTGGCGAAATGCCGTGCGAATCGGTCGGGTTCGATGGTCGCCGAGGTGATGATGACCTTGAGGTCGGGCCGGCGGGGCAGCAGGCGGCGCAGATAACCGAGGATGAAATCGATGTTGAGACTGCGTTCGTGGGCCTCGTCGACGATGATCGTGTCGTAGTGCCGCAGCATCGGGTCCGAGGAGATCTCCCGCAGCAGGATGCCGTCGGTCATCACCTTCACCAGCGTGTCGGCACCCGAACGATCGGAGAACCGCACGGAGTAACCGATGGCGTCGCCGATGTGGGTGCCCGTCTCGTCGGCGATCCGGCGCGCCACCGAACTGGCCGCGATCCGACGGGGTTGGGTGTGACCGATCGCCCCCCGCACACCGCGGCCGAGCTCGAGGCAGATCTTCGGCAACTGGGTGGTCTTGCCCGACCCGGTCTCCCCGGCGACGACGACCACCTGATGCTCGGCGATCGCCGCGGCGATCTCCGCACGCGCCGCCGACACCGGGAGCTCCGCCGGATACTCGATGACCGGGATCGCAGCACGTCGAGCAGCGATCCGTTTCTCGGCGCCCTCGATCGCACGGAGCAGGCCGTCCAGACGTTCGGGCGAGGGAGCTGCTCCGCGTTCGTCCGGTCCGCGCTTGTCCGGTCCGCGCTTGTCGAGTCCGAGTTTGTCGAGTCTGAGTTTGTCGAGTCTGCGGCCCAACGAGTGCTCGTCGACGATGCTCAGCCGAGCGATGCGCTCGCGCAGTTCGTGAGGATCGACGTCCTCCGGATGAGCGGTGGAGCGGGCGGGGGAGGAGGACATGATGCGTTCCAGGATATGGGGGCGGGGGGGGGGGGGG